>CALDQK010000380.1 GCA_937911525.1 uncultured bacterium | reverse complement strand
TGGAAAACTCGAAGAAGGCAGCTCCGCCGAGCAGCCACCGCGCCTTCCAGTTTTCGAGTTTTCCCCGTTCCAGCTCAGGAACGCGAAGGAGCTTTCGCTGGTTGCGACAGCTCCTTCTGCTCTTCCTTTCGGGCATGGGCACGGGCACGAAGCGGATCGGGATCAGAACAGCCAGGGCAGCGATCCAGGGCTAATGCGGGTAGGATCCCGCGCCTCAGGGAGGTGCCAGGTGGCGGTGTTCAAGGCCTATGACATCCGGGGCAAGTGCCCGGAGCAGATCGACGAGACCCTCGCCAAGAAGGTCGGGCGCGCGTTCGCCGACTTCCTCGGGAACGAGGGGACGGTCGGCGTCGGCCACGACATGCGCGACACCTCGCCCGGCCTGGCGACGGCGCTCTGCCAGGGCCTGCACGAGGGCGGCGTCAGCACCCTCGAGCTGGGAATGGTCACCTCGCCGACGCTCTACTACGCGGTCGGCAGCCGGGAGCTCGCGGGCGGAGTCATGGTGACCGCCAGCCACAATCCGGCCGGAGACAACGGCTTCAAGCTCTGCCGCGAGGGCGTGCGCCCGGTCGGCAGCGCCAGCGGGCTCAAGGAGATCGAGGCCGCCTGCGCCAAGGACCTCCCGGCGCCGGTCGCCACCCCCGGCAGCGGCGAGCAGGTCGACCTCAGCGCGGACTACCTCGACCACGTCCAGAAGATCGCCGGCGGCGAGATCGGCGAGCTCAAGGTCGCGATCGACTGCGGCAACGGCGTGGCCGGACCGACCGTCGAGAAGCTGCTCGCGCGCCTGCCCCAGCTCGAAGTGGTCAAGCTCTACTTCGAGCCCGACGGGACCTTCCCCAACCACCCCGCCAACCCGATCGTCTCGGCGAACCTCGTCGACCTGCAGCAGGCCGTCGTCGAGCACGGCTGCGACCTCGGGATCGCCTTCGACGGCGACGGCGATCGCTGCGGCTTCGTGAACGAGAAGGGCGACCGGATCCTGGCCGACATCATGTCGGCCTACCTGCTCGGGCCGCTCCTCGACGAGGAGCCGGGCGCGCACGTCGTCTACGACGTGGTCAGCTCGCGCGTCGTGGCCGAGGAGATCACCAAGCACGGCGGCAAGCCCGTCGTGGAGCGCGTCGGCCACGCCTTCATCAAGAAGACGATGCGCGAGAAGGACGCCGTGTTCGCGGGCGAGAACTCCGGCCACTACTACTGGCGCGAGCACTTCTACGCCGACAGCGCCCTGATCGCGGTGTGCCGCCTGCTGGCCCAGCGCACGGCGGGCGACAAGCCCCTGAGCGAGCTGCTGGCGCCCCTGCACCGCACCGCGCAGAGCGGCGAGCGCAACTACGAGGTCGCCGACAAGGACGCCGCGATCGAGGAGCTCAAGCGAGCCTTCCCGAGCGAGGACACCTCCGAGCTCGACGGAATCACGATCCGCCTGGACGGCTGGTGGTTCAACGCCCGCAAGAGCAACACCGAGCCCCTGCTGCGCCTGAACATCGAGGCCGACGACCCCGAGGATCTCGCCGAGGCGATCCGTCGCTTGGAGACGATCGTCGGCGAGCCCTCCAGCCACTGAGTCCGAGACCGTGAGCACCAAGCACCTCCCCCAGCGTCTACCTGCCGACGACGCCCCAGGCAGTGTGCTGCTGGTGCTCGAGGACGAGCAGGAGCGGAGCGACGCGCGCGGCTGGCTCGAGAACGCCGGCTACCGCGTGCTCGACACCGGCGACGTGGCCGAGGCCCAGCGCCTGCTCGTCGACCAGCTCGACCTCGACGTCCTGATCGTGGAGCACACCCTCTGCATGGTCGAGGGCGCCGACCTGTTCCGGGCCACCCGCGAGGCCCCCGCTGGCCTGCGGGTCGTGATGGTCGGCGACGCGGACGTGTTCCTGATCACGCAGGCCATGGCGGCCGGGATCGGGGCCTTCCTGCAGAAGCCCCTGACCGAGCTCTCGCTGCTGAGCTTCACCGGGCTCGCCCTGCGCGACGCCCGCGAGGAGCAGCGGCGCGAGACCTACTCGCTGATCCTGGCCAGCCAGCCGGTGCAATACGAGGGGATCATCGGCTCGACCCCGCGCATGCAGGAGATCATGGAGACCCTGCGCAAGGCGGCTCCGACCGACGCGCCGGTCGTGATCCTGGGCGAGACCGGCACCGGCAAGGAGCTGATGGCCCGCGCGATCCACGACTCGAGCCCGCGCGCCAAGGGCCCCTTCGTGGCGCTGCACCTCCTCGCCACGCCCTCGGGCCTGCTCGAGAGCGAGCTCTTCGGCCACCGCAAGGGGGCGTTCACGGGCGCGACCACCGACCGGACGGGCAAGCTCGAGCTGGCCGACGGCGGGACGCTCTTCCTGGACGAGCT
>CALDQK010000379.1 GCA_937911525.1 uncultured bacterium | reverse complement strand
CCGCCGGTGGGTCCGGGCCTGCGCTGCGACCACGGCGTCAAGCCGGGCCTGGTCGTGAGCCCGCACTACGACCCGATGCTCGCCAAGGTGATCGCCCACGGCCGCGACCGCGAGGAGGCGCTGCGGCGCCTGCGGCGCGCCCTGCGCGAGACCGGCGCCCTGGGCCTGGTGACCAACAAGGGCTTCCTGCTGGAGGTCCTCGCCCACGAGCCCTTCGTGGCGGGCGAGCTGAGCACGCGCCTCCTGGCCGAGGCCCCCCAGCTGGGGCAGCGGGTGCCGCCCAGCGCGGCCCACCTGGCCTTGGCCGCCGCGCTCGGGCCCGAGGGGCCACCCGCCGGGGACGGCCTGGCGGGCGCGCTGGCGCCGCTAGCGGGCGCCGCGCTGCGCAAGCTGCGCTGCGGAGAGGTGGTCTACGAGCTCGGACTCCAGCGGCTGGGAGCGGCGCGCTGGAGAATCCAGGCGGGAGACGAGGTCGTCGAGCTGGAGCTGCTCGAGCGCAACCCGAGCGGTCGGCTGTGGGTCGAGGTCGAGGGCGTGCGCCGCTGGGCCTGGGCCAGCTGGGACGGCGACCAGGTGTGGGTCGAGCTGGACGGGCGGGCCTACGGCTTCGCAGCGGTCCGCCCCCGCGGCCTGGACGAGGTCGAGGTCGCCGAAGGCGCGCTGGTCGCGCCCAGCGACGCGCGGGTCGTCTCGGTGGCCGTGGCGGTCGGTGACGAGGTCGAGGCGGGGCAGGTCCTGGTGGTGCTCGAGGCGATGAAGATCGAGGCCACCCTGCGCGCCCCGCGGGCGGGCAAGGTCGCCGAGCTGCGCGCGGTGGCGGGCGAGGGCGTGCGCCGCGGCGCGGTGCTGGTCCAGCTCGAGCAAGAGGAGGAGAGCTGATGTCGAAGGTCGTGATCACCTGCGCGCTGACGGGCGTGCTGACCGACCCCGAGCGCTGCTCGGTGCCCGTGACCCCCGCGCAAATGGCGGCGGAGGCCAAGCGCGCCTACGACGCGGGCGCGACCGTGATGCACGTCCACTACCGCCAGCAGGGCGAGGGGATGGGCCGCTTCCCCAGCTGGGAGCCCGAGGTGGCGGTCGAGATCAGCGACGCGATCCGGGCGGCCTGCCCCGACGTCGTGATCAACATGACGACCGGCGTGCTCGGTCCCGATGTCTCGGGCCCCTTGGCCTGCTTGAAGGCCGTGAAGCCCGAGCTGGCCGCGATGAACGCGGGCTCGCTCAACTACCTCAAGGCGACCAGCAAGGGCAGCTGGGCTTGGCCGCCGATGGTGTTCGACAACCCGGTCAGCAAGATCGAGACGATGCTCGAGGCGATGCACGAGGTCGGCGCGCACCCCGAGTTCGAGTGCTTCGACGTCGGGATCGTGCGCTCGGTCGGGCTCTACCGCCAGGTCGGCCTGGCCCAGGACCCGCTCCACTACAACTTCGTGATGGGCGTCGCCTCGGGCATGCCCGCCGACCCCGCGCTGCTCGAGCTGCTGGTCGGTTACCGCGTCGGCGAGGGCGGCTCCTGGCAGGTGACCGCGATCGGCCGCGAGGACGTGTGGCCCCTGCATCGCAAGGCCGCCGAGCTCGGCGGCCACCTGCGCACCGGCCTCGAGGACACCTTCTACCTCCCCGACGGGAGCAAGCCCGGCAGCAACGGCCCCCTGATCGAGGCCCTGGCCGCGACCGCCCGCGAGGCCGGCCGCGAGGTGGCGAGCGCCAGCGAAGCCCGCGCGCTCCTGGGCTGCTGAGCTACGGCTCGAACTCGAGCACGTGAAGCCCGCATTCCGGCACGAACTCGAGCAGCTGTGCTACGCGCGAGCGATCGCGGAACCACAACACCGTCGTGTCGTCCCAGTCGTCCGCGTAGATCGCCTCGAACTCCGGTAGGAGCAGGAAGAAGCTAGGGCTCTGCTCCGCGTCGTACGCGCAGAGCTTCTGCACGCTGCGCAGATGCGTGATCGGCACCGGGGGCGCGTCGCCCCGCCCTGCTGCGAACAGGGGAGTCCGCGCGAAGAGCGCTTCGCAATAGCTCAACAGGCGAGCGTTGCGGTCCTCACGCTCTCGCTCGGACTTGCAGTCGAGGAGGTGAAGGTTGGCGACCCCCACCCACCGATCGAACACCGAGATCGCGACCTTCTCGAAAGGCACCTCGTCCTCCCGCGTTCGCACTCGTCGCCAACCCGGGAGGGCCCGCTCCGCCGCGAGGGCCTCGGGGAGGACCTCCCCTGGGAGCGGCGCTCGGACGTCGGGGATCGCTGCCTCAGCGCAGGCGCCTAGCGTCAGGTAGTTCACCTGAGCCGTCGAGAGGCGGGACTTGTTGGCGGGGCTCTGGGGATCCCTTCCATTCTCCACGAGGACGTCGTCCTCCCAGAAGCAGACCGGACAGATGTCCCAGTCGAGCCGCCCGGGCAGCGTGAGGCTATGGCAGCAGGGACATTCGGAAGCAGGCGCAGAGGTCATGGGCAACCAGGGGCGACTGGCGAAAGAGTCGCTACGCAAATGAAGACTCTCATGAGACGGGGCAGCAGTTTGTAGAGTGTCGCGCTCTCTTCTGCAGAGGATCCTGACCATGCGCTTCCAACTCGGACTCGTGCTCGCCGCCGCGCTCGCCTTTGGGCTCTCGCCCGCCAGCGCGACCGATCACATCGACGGCCCCGTGACCCAGGGCCACCCCGTGGCGGACCTCTCGGATCTCTACGCCTTCCCCACGCCGGGCAAGCCGGGGCACCTGACGGTGGTCCTGAACACCCACCCCTTCGCGCTGGGCCGCAATCACTTCTCGAGCAAGGTCGACTACCGGCTGACTCTGCGACGCGTGACCCTCGACCCGGCGCGCAAGACGATCGCGGCCGACGCGGGGAGCGAGCGGGTGTTCCTGCTCCAGTTCGACGACGAGGCCGAGCCGCACCGGATGAAGGTCACGGTCGGCCAGGCCAGCCACAGCGTCGAGTTCGACGTGCTCGACGCGAGCTGGAGTCAGGGCCTGCGCCTCTTCGCGGGCCGGCGCGCCGACCCCTTCTTCCTGGACGCGCCCTGGGCCAACGACGTGATCAGCAAGGGCAAGCTGAAGGACAAGGAGGGCTCCAACACGATGTCGGGGCTCTCGGTGCTCTCGATCGTGGTCGAGCTCGACGCCAAGCAGCTCTTCGGCGCGGACGTCTCGGTGCTCGGCGTGGTGGCCGAGAGCCTGAACGCCAAGACCGGCGCGCGCTTCGATCGCCTGGCTCGCCCCGAGGCGACCAACATCTCGATGCGCGGCGGCAAGGAAGAGGAGGAGCTGCGCGACCGCTTCAACACCGAGCTCGCGCCCTTCGACTTCACCCCCGCCACCCTGGCCCCCTTCGCGGCGCGCCTCGAGAAGAACCTCGGCTACTACGACCCCCTCGACGGCAAGACGGACTGGACGGCGGCTCAGGCCAAGGCCTACGCCGAGCTGGTCACCCGCGACGTGCTCCTGGTCGACGTCAGCAAGCCCAGCGGCTCGGGCGAGGCCTACTTCGCGCTCGAGAACGCCCTGCTCGAGGGCAAGACCCACACCACCGCCGGCGGCCGGCTGATGACCGACGACGCTATGGACTACGTGTTCAGCCGCGTGATCACCCGCGGCCAGCGCCGAATCGACGACGGCGTCGACGCGCCCGCCGACGCGGTCACGAGCAGTTTTCCCTACCTGGCCAAGGCCCGCGGCGGCCTCTGGAACTGGCTCAAGACCAAGCTCTCGCGCGCCGTCTCGGGGATCCCGATGCGGGCCTACCGCAAGGGCGCCTCGCAGGCCCTCCCCGGCGCCCGCCGCCGCGCGCGTCGCAACGGCTCGGATCACGGTCACAGCCACGACGGGGCCGACCACCAGCACTAGCGCGGGCTGTGTCGCCTGACTGGGAAGCAAGGAGCTGTCGCAGTGTGCGACGGCTCCTTTGCGTTCCGGAGCTGAACCGCCAAGGACGCCAAGGACGCCAAGGAATGCCAAAGCTTGGCGTCTTGGCGTCCTTGGCGGTTCGATCCAGGCCAGAAGGAAGGAGCTGTCGCCGACAGCGACAGCTCACCCCGGGATCCGCACGTGCCCGTCGGGCTGCGGCGTTGCGAGCCGCTCGCGGATCGCGTCGTGCAAGAAGCCGTTGCTCGCGATCAGCGACTGGCCCTCGAGCCAGTCCTCGCCGCCCCAGAAGTCGGTCACGATCCCGCCCGCCTCCCGGATCAGGACCACGCCCGCCGCGCAGTCGTAGGGCTTGAGGTGCATCTCCCAGAAGGCGTCGAAGCGGCCGTCGGCGACGTAGGCCAGGTCGATGGCGGCCGAGCCGACGCGGCGCACGCCGCGGCAGGCCATGCAGAGCTCGGCCCAGTTGTCGAGGTTGGTGTTGGGGCTCTCGTTGCGCACGTAGGCGAAGCCCGTCGCGAGGACGGCGTCCTTCAGGTCCGTCTTGCCCGAGACCTTCATCCGCCGGGGCGTCGCGCTGGCGCGCTGGAAGTGGGCTCCGCCGCCCTGGCGCGCCCAGAAGCACTCCTGCAGGTAGGGCGCGTCGACCACGCCCAGGACCAGCTCGCCCTGGTGCTCGAGCCCGAGTGAGACCGAGAAGGCGGGCAGGCGCTGGCTGAAGTTGGTCGTGCCGTCGATGGGGTCCACGATCCAGCGCCAGGCGCCGTCTGCGACGTGGCCCTCCTCGGCGAAGTAGCCGTGCTCGGGGTAGGCCTGGCGGATCCGGGCGACCACGTAGTCCTCGCACTTGCGGTCGATGGGGGTCACCAGCTCGCGGCGCCCCTTGAACTCGACCTTGGCGCGCGAGTCGAGGCAGTCGAGCGCGATCCGGCCCGCGCCGCGGGCCACGTCCTTGGCGAAGTCGAGCAGCTCGTCGAGGAGGGCGGGGTCGGGGGCGCTCACGGGAACTCCGGCGAAGGGGCGGGGGTGACGAGGGGTAGGGGCGGGAGGGTAGCACGTGGTCCAATGCGCTCCGTGAGCCTCGGAGACGTCCTTCAGAGCGCGGCGACGGCCGCCCGCCTCGAGCAGCTGGTCCGCCTCGCGCGCCGGGTGCGCTCGCGCCGGCGCGGGGCCTTCAAGCTGCCCGGGCGCGGGGTCGAGGTCGGCGGTCGGCGCGACTACGTGCCGGGGGACGACCTGCGCCTGGTCGACTGGCCGGCCTACGCGCGCCTGGAGCGGATGCTCCTCAAGGTCACCGAAGAGCAGCCCGAGCCGCGCCTGGACCTCGTCCTGGACGGCAGCGCCTCGATGCAGGTCGGCGAGCCGAGCCCGCTCCTGCGGGCCGCCCTGGCCTGCGCGGCCCTGGCCGCGGTCTCGACCGCGCGCGACGTGCGGGTCGTCCTGTGGTGGGGCGGCGCGCCTCTCGCCCAGCAGGCCCTGCGCCGGCCGAGCGAGCTGCCGCGCCTGCTCCGCTTCATGAGCGGCCTGCGGGGCGTAGGAGCAGGGGACCTGCGCGGGGCCGCGCTGCTCGCCGCCCAGCGGATCCGACACGCCGGCGCGGCCCTGGTCCTGAGCGACGGCCTCGACGAGCGCGTCGGCGACGCCGCGCGTCGGCTGCGGAGCCGCGGCTGCGACACCCGGGTCGTGCTGATCGAGCCGCGCCACGAGCTCGAGGAGCTGGCGCAGGCGGCCTTCGCCGAGGGAGGGCTGGCCGAGCTGGTCGACGCCGAGACCGGCGCGCGGGTGCTGCGTCCGCTGGGACCCGTGGCCCTGGCCGAGGCCCGCCGCGCTCGGGAGTCTCGCCTGCGCGCCGAGCAGGCGCGCCTCGAAGAGCAGGGCACGCCCGCCCTGCGCCTGCCCGCGGCCGACCCCTTCGAGGCGATCGCGCGCACGCTCCTGCGAGCCTGAGGTGCGCGCTCGCCCGCACCCCTGGCTGGTGGCCCTGGTGGTCCTCCTGGCGCTCGCCCCGCGGGTCGCGCCCGCCCTGCGCGGGTTCAACTTCAGCCCCGACGCCGCGGAGTACCTCCTGATCGCGCGCTCGCTCCGCAGCGGCCAGGGCTTCACGCTCCCGATCCGGGTCCGCTTCACCCGGCCCGGCCCGGCCCGCCACGAGGCCTACGCCGAGCGGGCGCCCCTCTATCCTTGGTTGCTCAGCGCTTTGGTCACCCCCGAGCCTGGCTGGCCGAGCCCCCTCCTCCAGCTGAGCGGGCTGGCGCTGGCGGCGCTGGCGGCGCTCCTGGCCTGCTCGCTCAGCGCGGAGGTCGCCCGCCGCCGCGGCCTGCGCGGGCCGCCCCTGCAGCTCGCGGTGCTGCTCGGCGGGCTGGCCGTCGGCTGGCTGCCCTTCCTGGTGCGGGCCTCCGTGCATCTCTGGGCCGAGCCCCTCGGCCTGGTGCTGGCGCTGGGCGCGGTCCGCCTGGCCTGGGTCGGCGACGAGCGCCCCGGTCCGGCCCTGCTGCTCGCGCAGGCCCTCTGCCTCGGCCTGGCCCGCTTCGCCCGCCCCGAGGGCTGGATCCTGGTGCCCGTGCTCCTCGGCTGGCACTGGGCCGCGGGCCAGCGCCGGCGGGCCCTGCTCCTGGCCGGCGGCGTCGCTGCCCTCAACGCGATCGGAGTGGCGCTCACGGGGGTCCTCGCCCCGCAGCTCGAGCTGCTCCAGACGCGCCGCTTCGAGGACCTGATGGCCCCCGGGGCCGAGCTCGGCGTGTCCGCCAGCCAGGTCGCCCAGGGGATCGCGCGCAACGCCTGGCACCAGCTCCGGGACGCCTGCACGCCCAAGCACGCCGGCCTGATCCTGCCCCTGGCCATCCTCGGCCTGCGCGCCCCGGGAGCCAGGCTGCTGCCCCTCGCGGCCGGCGCGCTCTCGCTGGCGACGGTGATCGTGTGGTCGACCGACGACCCCTCCCGCTTCCTGATCGCGCCCCTCGCGCTGCTGGCGCCCCTGGGCGCCGTCGAGCTGCTCGTCCGCTGGCGCCGTCACGCCGGCGGGCGGCGCTGGCTGCTGGCCCTCGCTCTGGGCCTGTGGCTGGGGATCCTCGGCCACGGCGCGGGCCGGACCTGGCGCGG
>CALDQK010000378.1 GCA_937911525.1 uncultured bacterium | reverse complement strand
GAGGATCAGCCTCCCCATCGCCGGTGGTCGGACATCCGCTGAAGATCCACGGTGTCGCCACGCGTGGTCCGCTCGAGCGCGCCGGAGTCGAGGCGCAGCCGCGACTTGGTGATCCGGCGCTTGCGCTTGCCCTTCAGCTCGAGGAATCCCCCCATTTCGTCGTCGTAGCGGCGCAAGCGGACCTTGCTGCGGATCTTCAGGCCCTCAACCTTTTCGTAGAAGTAGGCGAAGTCCTCTGTGTCCAGATAGAGGCTAGTGATCATGTAGCCTGGGCGGACATCGCTGCCGTGCGGGTCTCGAACTAGCAGGCCCGCCAGCCTCCCGAGCACGTCGGCCAGCTGGGACTCGTCGGCCCAGTACTTGAGCTCATAGCGGGGAGCTAGCTGCACTAGCGCAGCTCCCTTGTCCCACCAGCGGCGACGTAAATGAGGAGCGAGATGCCCGTCAGCCACAGCAGGCGCAGCGGCGGACCGCCGCCGCCCACCGACTCCTCCTCAGTAGCGTCGCGGTTGACCGCGGGACTCGCCGCCCGCCGCGGTCGCCGCGGGCGGGCCTGAGGGTTGTCTCGATAGTAGCTGCGTACGCTGTTTTGAATGAAGCTCGCGCGGAGGCGTGTAAAGCGCTCCAGAACCTCCAGGCCGTGAGCTAGCTTGCTGGGAGAAAACTTCCCACGCAGGTAAACGTCCTCACCATCCCGCCGCTCTCGCTCGTAGCCACCCCACTCCTCTCGATCGAGGAGCAGCACCTCTTCGGCAGCCTTGACTCGATGCCGCATGTCGTTGATCAAGCGGCTCGGCTCGAGCTCAGCGCGGAGCAATTCGCTCAGGCGCGTGTGGAGGCGGTCACGGTAGCGGGGTACGCTGAGGAAACGGTCACGCAGGCGGTTCCACCAATTCCGATTTCCTCCGATCTGTTCAGCCTTGGTGCCGTGCAGGATCGGGTCGGAGTTGTAGCCCATTTGCTCGAAGTGGTCCCCCCAAGTGCGGTCGAGATCCCAAGGAATCACAGACCACTTGCCGGTCCCCTCCCGGTCGAGGCACCAGTAGTAGTTCTTGATCAGGCTATCCCAGTGCTCAATGAACACGGTGACGGCGAGGTAGTCGAGGTAACGATCCACCTCGAGGTTCTGCTCGAAGAAGGCTTCGAGCTCGCTCGGGGTGTCGCACCCGCTATAGCCCTCGATGAACTCGCGCAGGTCGTCGTAAGGCTCCCCTTCATGCGTCACCTTGCGCCAGTGAACGGCGTAGCGCTGAGGGAGCGGATAGGTGCGCCCGTCTGCCTTCTCCTCGGAGGAGTTCTTCTGGGGAGGTCGAGCCTGATAGAGCACGGCGCCTGCGAGTCCGACCCTCTCCAGGAAGCGCGCGTCGATCATTTCGACTTCAGTAAAGAGCCCACAGAAGCGGCCGTTCACGTGGACTCGAACCCATCTCGCGCTCGGCGACTTGACGCCCACGCGCTGGTAGGCGTCGAAGCCGAGCAGGTCACGGAGCATGGTCGGGTCGTGCCAGCCGGAGCGGAGGTTTAGCGAGATCTGGTCTTCGAAGGGGTCACTTGCGCGAAAGTGCACGACCCAGGCCCGCTTGAGCCACTCACGAGTCCAATCCCCGCCGCGGACTTGCAACTTGACCCCGCTATGGATCTCAGCGACCCCTCCGGGTCGGACCGCGACGAAGCAGGCCCGGAAGCGGGTGCGCTCGGGGCGCTCGAGGAGTTGCTGGTAGGAGGCTTCCGGCAGCTCGAGGCAGTAGAGGGGCATCTGTGCTGGGTCGACCTTCCCTTCGAACACGAAGTAGCGGAGGGGGATCCCCTCCAGCGGGTCCTCGACGAGTTCGGCTACGGCCTCCCCGGCTACGGCGCGGAAGGAGAAGCTGACCAGGGTCTGGTCTGGTTGGGCGGGGATCGCTCCTTCCCAACTCGTCCAGCCCTCGCCCTCGGCGACCTTCTCCAGCGGGGCCTCGCCAGATCCTCGCCGGGTCTGCCAGCGCACGCTGAGGCGGACCTCTGTCGCGGGGGAGAACACTCGGACCTTGACCGGGACGGGGGCACCCGCGACCCCGGTCGGACGCCAGCGGGGCTGATCGAGCAGGAGCGCGGGCAAGGCCGCTGGGGGCGCAGGGTGGGCAGGGGTCGGAGGAGCGAGTTTCCAGTTGAGAGGGCCTCGGTATGCGGTGGTCGGGTCGATGCGCTGCCAGGATCGGCCGGCGGAAGCCTCCCCGTAGCGGAGGGCGTCGACCAGGACTCCCTGGGCGTCAAAGAGGCGCAGGACCCCGCCCTCGCGCCGCAAGCGCCCTTCGAGTTCGCCCAGCAGGCGGCCCAGCGCTGCACCGTAGGCCTCCCGAAGCGCGGTGATCTTGTGGCTCGAGATGAGGATTCGCTCGCCGGGTGCGAGGGCCGAGCGAACGGGAAAGGTGAAGCGAACGTCTCCGGCGAGGTGATAGCCGCTCAAATCGACGGACTCTCCGCCCGGATTGAGGAGCTCGAGGAATTCAGCGCCTTCAGGCATGACCTCGGAGATGACGATTCCGGTCGCGCTGGCTGGCGCCGCGCAGATCCAGACCAGGACGAGGGCGAACAGGATTCGACTCATAGCGGCGCCGGGGTTAGCCCGCCCCGGAGAAGGTAGAGGCCCAGCCCGACCCCCAGCGCGAGCAAGACGAAGGGACCAGCAGGGCTGGAGCGCGGATAACGAGCATCGAGCGCGTTCTGGAGGAAGCTCGCCCGGGCCCGTGCATATCTCCCGAAAGAGCGCCTGTCTCGCTCGAGATGAACCCCAGTGCGGGGCTTGTCTACTGGGCGACCTTCAATCTTGCTCGCATATCTTGCCCAACGCTGGCTGTCGAGGAGCAGTTCCTGCTTGGCGCGAGCCGCGAGGGCGCGAGCGCGCACACCAATGCGCTGCCCGTCGAACTCTTGCTGCAGCAGCTCGGCCAAGCGATCCCTCAACAGCGCGCGAAAGGGGCTCTGAGCGAGGAAGGCCGTGCGCAGACGGTTCCACCACAGGCGACCACCCCACTGAACCGGGTTGTCCTCACTGCCGAGGTCGAGCCGCGCGTGGGTCACCTCCCACATGCCCTCGTAGTGGTCACCCCACGTTCGATCGAGGTCCCAGGGGATCACGGACCAGCGGCCCTGGGTCCGGTCATAGCACCACAGGAAATTCCGATTCACGCTGTCCCAGTGGTGGAGCAAAGCGGTAACGGCCAAGTAGCTGCTGTAGCGCTCGAGGTCCAGCGTGCGCTCAAGGTGCGCCCGCGCGTCGGCTCCCTGGTAGCCCTCCACGAAGCGCTGGAGGGCAGTGAAGGCCTTGACGCCGCCGTCGCTGTACCACGCAGCCTCGTAGTGGCTGGGGAGCTCGTAAGCTCTTCCGTCGCACTGGAGTGAAGGGTCTCGCCCCCTCGGGTTGCGAGGACGATAGACCGTTGCTGAGCGCAAGCCGTTTCGCCGCAGGAATGCCTGGTCGACCTCCTCGACTTCGGTGTAGAGCCCAAAGAACCGGCCGTTCAGCTGGACTCGCACCAGGCGCGCGCGCGGGGACAACACCCCGGCGCGACGGTAGAGGTCAAAGCCAAGGACGAGCCGGAGTCGACTCGCGTCTCTCCAGCTGGTGCGCAGGCGGAGGCCCTTCATGCCCCGATAGGGTTCACGTAGCTCGACCCGCCAGGAACGCTTCGCCCAGCGACGACGATCCTCGTCGCCCTGCGCCTGCAGCTCGACGTCTCCGACGTAGCGGAGAGCTCGTCCAGGCTCGGCAACGCTGAGGTTCGCCTTGAAGCGCTGTCGCGCCGGGTGCAGCTGCAGCGCCTGTTCGTCGCCAGGCGCGAGCTCCAAGCAGTAGACCGGCAGTTGAGTGGAGAGCGGAGCGAAGCAGAGGAATCGTAGCTCTTCCCCGCTCAGCGGGTCCTGCTCGATACGACGTTCAATCCCCCCTCCAGCCAACACAATCCTGTAGCGAGTCGTCGACTGATCCGGCTGAGGTGGGATCTGCGCCTCGTAGCGCTGTCCGACCTGGACCAGGGGAGCGCTTCCTTCTCTCCCGGGACCCCACCACTCCACCTGGGCGAGCTCAGGGGGCTTGCCGTGGAGGCGGAGCGAGACGACGACTCCTTCGTTGGGCCGAGCTCGACGGGGTCGCAGGTCCAACTCGTCGGCGGCAAGCTCAGGAAGGTCCCAGGAAGGCGGAACCACCCCAGGAGTCTCGGGGGCCTCGAGCCAGTTGAGCTCGCCCCGATAGGTTGTCGTGAGGCAACGCCGCTGAACGGACCAGCCTTCGCCGGGTGCGCGCCCATAACGGACGGCGTCGAGCAAACGACCTTGGCCGTCGTAGAGGTCGATCCTGCCGCCTTCGTTGCGGATCCGCCCACGAAAGGGCAAGCAGGGGACCTCCCAGACGCTTTCTGCTGCGGCCCGCAGCGCGCGAGGGCTTTGGGCCAAGACGATGGCTTCACCCGGTTGAAGGGTCCGCTCGTCCAGGAAGACGTATTGCAGGTCCCCTGTCAGAGAGACACCCTTCAGCTGATAGGGGCCTGCGCTCGCGTTGTAGATCTCGAGGAACTCCGGCGCCACCTGTTGGACTTCCGTGATCACTAGCTCGGGAGCTCCGGAAGGAGTAGCGCTCGCCTCAGCCCAGGGGGCCAAGGTGAGCACGGCCGCGAGCGCCGCGGCATTGTTCACCCGCTGGCGGGTGAGCCTATGCACGCAGTCCGGCGTTCAAGATGACGTTTGCGGGAAGTAGTAGGTCTTCAAAGTGACCGTCCGAGTCGTCGCCTCACCCGCCCGTTTGGCCGTGGTTGGCGTCCATGTCACGGTGATCACGACTTCGAAGCAGTCTGCAGCCAGCCAGTCCGTAACCGCGCTGACCGAGGTAGGGGGCGAGTTGGTGCCGTCGTAGGCGTAGGGCGTAATGGCGAGATCTCCAGTGAACTCGTTCATCTCCTGAAACTCGAGATCGCGCAGCGAGCTGAAGGGCAGCTGCCAGACGTTGGTGGCGTCTGTGGTCTTGGCATAGGGGTCGCCATTCGAGTCAGCGTAGGTGCCCCGGAAGTCCTTGTTGGCGAGCACGTAGTTCATGGCCCCTTCGGCGAGGGAGACGGCGGATCGCTGCTCCTGCATCACCGAATTCAAGGTGACCGAGTTGACCAAGCAACCGGCCAGGGCCAGGAGCAGCAAGGTGAGCACTCCCAGCGCGACGATGACCTCGACAAGGCTGAAGTCACGGATTCTGTGCCTGGAGAGTCTGATCACAGGAACCTCCTCAGTTCTTCGTGATCGAGCCGTTAGTCGCCACGACGGTGTTGGTCTTCCCGTCGCTGTCGATCATTCCGAATGTGCCGGCACCCTGAATCTCGACCTGGTTGAGACCCGCCATCCCGAACTCCCAAGGCGTGGCGGCGGCCGGGGTCAGGGCGGCGTGCATCTTGAGAATCGTCGGCCGGTTGGGGTCGCTGAAGTTCGAGTCCGTGCCCTTGGCCAGGGATTGGACCTCGTAGTAGAAACTGCCCGCAGAGATCGTCTTGTGCTCAACCCGGACCGCGAACTCGATGGGGCCGCCGAGCCCGAAGTCGACGGCGGTGTTGGTCAACAAGTCCCGGGCGCTGCCCGCCCCACCCGCGTCGAAGTCGACGATCGAGCCAGGGTCGCCAGGCGTATAGAAGGTGCCCGTCGTATCGACCAGCACGTTCGTGCCCCGCCCAACGAGGACCATGTAGTAAGGAGCGCCGACCCCGTTCCCCGCCCACAGAGCGGGGTTGTTGGTCGGAGTGATCTCGGTTCCCTTGGACAAATCCTTGCTCAGGAACGCGGCAACGAGGTGGACACCACCTCTCGCCTGGTTACGAACCATTGAGGTCTCAACGACACCTCGCGACTGCTGGTGCAGAGTCGAGGTGGAGGTCAAGACGAGGCCCACCACAGCCGTGGAGACCAATATCAGTGCCAACACCTGAAGGAGAGCAGTGCCGCGCCTAGCGCGGGCGCGGAGGGTAGTGAGCTGCATCGTCAGTCCTACTTCTCGACGATCGGCATGATCTTGAGGGTCTTGCTAGCGCCAGCCTGCTGAGCAGTCAGGAGGGAGTCGTCGAGCGAGATGTTCCCCAGGTTCGAGGCCGAGAGCGTCAACTTGTTGTTCGCCAGGGCCGCGCCACGGAAGCTGGTGGTGCGGACGGTGATATCTCCAGCAGCCTGGATCTGGACCTGCCCGTTTCCGGTGTATGTGGGGGACACGATCGTCACGCCAGCGTCTCCGTAGATCACGAGATTGGTGCCGTCCTGGAGGTCGATCGTGACGGAATCCAACGAGACGTTCCCGCGGAAGTGCAGGCTGACTGTCCCGCCACCCGTGAAGGACAGGGTCCCTCCGTTGACGTTGGCCGAGGAGTAGTGATATGTCCCAGCGACGTAGCTCTGCCCCGAGGTCAATGGCCCACCGACGTCAGTGCCTCCGGTCGGGGCGACGTAGGTGAACTCCGGGATCAGGGGGGTGACGCGCTTCACCTCGCCGCCGACGCCTGTGTCGACCTGGACGTCGGAGGGCGGATCGGTGGCGCTACCGTGTAGTCCGAGGTGGCCGGGCACCACCGCCGTGCCACCGCCAGCCAAGGCCAAGCCACCCAACAGGGACAGCGTCAAACAAACCGTTGTGGGGGAGAACTTCATCGTTGGTGTTCCTTCCTTCTTGGTCACTGCATGCTGTTGGAGTCGTATTCCACGACCGCGACATCGCCGCTCGCAACTGGAAGCGGGGATACGACTGCAGCGACGCCCCCCTCTTGCGTCCCAAGGGGGATCTTGAGCGCGAGCTCGACTTGGAGGTAATCCCCGAGGTTGCGGACGCGAAAGCGGGCGATTTGGCGAGAGATCACCCGCACAGATCCGTCCCCAAGCCTGAGCTGGAGCGTTGCGGCATCGTTCCCGTTCGCCAGGGAGTCGTAGGATTGCCCTACCACGGTGCCAGTCGAATCGACGACCTCGAGGCTCGCGCTGCTATCCGCCACGTCGAGCAGCAGCTCGTCTCCGTTCACGACGTAGGCTGGGTCCTGGATCGGACGTAGCTTGATCGTGGCGAAATACTCCACCGCCGTCGTTACGTAGGTGCTGCTCGTGTGCTCCACGACCGCCGTGCGGAGAATCCGAGTGGTCTCGTTGAACACCCGCTGGGCCTCGGCGTTGCCGAAGGCTTGTCGCTGAGCCTGGTTGCCGAAGGCCATCTGCGTGCGCATGAAGGAGAACGCCACGCCGAGCAATACCATCAGAATGCTCGAGGCCACCAAGGCCTCGAGCAACGAGAACGCCCGGGGAGTCAAGCGCTGCCCCCCGGTGAGGTCGACTGATTTGTCGCTGTGAACCGCTGTCATTTGGACTCGTCTTCAGGTTCGAGTCGGACGTCACCCTCCGAGAGGATCGTGACGCTCGGGCCCCGCTCCGTGCGGGACACGACTTCAGCAGCCGGAGAGAGGTAGGCGCCGTGCGGAGAGCTCGAGCCGTAGACCTCTCCCCTTGGCTGCTGAGGGTCGCTGGGGCTCCCGCCCACGCTTTGGAACGCCGCCAGCCCGATTCCCACCAGGAGGGCAGCCGCAACGGCGGCCCACAGGATGGACGGGATACGCGGGCCAGGCGCGCGGCGAGGGGGCAGGACCGATCGCCACCGCCCCGCGCTCGCCACGACGTCTGGTTGACAGCCATAGTCTTCCAGCAGGTCCGCGAATTCCGCGCTAGGCGTCGCTGCGCAGGCTTCGCAGACCGCGAGATGTGCATCGACGAGCGCCGCTTCGTCAGCCGAGAGCAGACCATCGAGGAAGGCCTCAACAAGTGGTCCGATCTCTTCACAGCTGGAGTTCATGGCCAATCCGTTCGTTCGGTCTAGCTGCCCGAGCCGCCCGAGCCCGAGCCGCTGGAACCCGAACCCGAACCGCTCGAGCCCGAGCCCGAACCGCTGGAACCCGAGCCCGAACCCGAACCGCTCGAGCCAGGCTCGCTAATCTCGATGTTCGCTTCGCTGGTCAGGCCGACTGAGACGCCCGCGCCGCTGCCACCGCTCGCCGAGCCGGACCCGCTGCCCGAGCCGCTCGCCGAACCGGACCCGCTGCCCGAGCCACTTCCTGAGCCGCTGCCAGAACCGGACCCGCTTCCGCCAAGAACCGCGCCCTGGGGCGCCTTCTGCGCCTGAGAGTCATCCCCGACCGGGCCACCAATCAGCGCAAACGCCAACAGGCCACCCGCCGCCAGGCAACCCAAGACAATTCCAAGCTTCTTCATTTCTCTGCACTCCTTCGTAGGCAAACAGGAGTGATGGTCGCGGGCAGGATATGTCGCTGATTTTCGAGGCGGGTCGTAAGTCCTTGCGAGTCAACGCCTGGAAACCTCGGCGAGACAGCGAGCAGCCGCCTCTCGCCCGCGCTTCTCGAGGCTGCGGGTCGCTGCGCTGAGGTCGTCTCCCCCCAGTTCGAGGGACCGGAACACGATCCACCAGCGCTCCAGCGGGTTGAGTTGGCCCTGAAGGGCTACCTCCAGGGCGCTACGCCGTCCTAGGTCCGTGGCCACGAGAGCGTAATCGCTTGGCTGTAAACTAGAGCGCTCGATGCTCTCCTCGAGTGGGACGTTGGCTGTGACGTCCAGAGCCGCCGCCGCCCGTAGCGCCGGCACGCTCGGGGTGAAGCGGTCTCGCGCGTCCTGCCAGATCAGTGAGGGATGAGCGGCGAGGGCACCACGTAGCCGGGCACGCGAGCGCTGGCCTCGGGCGGGGTCCAGCTCCCAGGACATGGCCTCGACCGCCCCAACCAGCTGCCAGCGGAGCGCCTTCGGTGGGGCGAAGCAAGCGCGTAACCTGGCGACCAAGACTCGAGCCAAGGCTGGGTCTGCGGGCCACCCGATCACGTCGGCCGCCCCGGCGCCTGGCAACTCGACCTTCAGCCGCGGATCGTGGATCAACTCCCAGCCCATGGCCTGGACACGTTCGAGGGCACGCTCGCAGGATTGGGCCAACTCACGTAGCGGGCCGGCGTCCCAGGTCTTGGAGGACAGCTCGATTTTGCCCGCGCGGGCTTCAACGAGTCCGCGCGGGGGAGGGTCCTCCCCCTGGAGCCGAGTTAGCAGCTCTGTCGGCCCATGCCGCTCCTGACCTTTCCGGGCCGCGTGTCGAGCCACGCGCCTCCAGCCTCGCTGGAGCGCGCTGCGGGCCAGGTGAACCCAGTCGGCTTGCTGGCCGCGAAGGCGCACGAGCACCGCGGATGCGCGCTCAGCGACAGGGTCCTCGCCGAGCTCTCGCAGGACCTCGGCCAGCTCGAGGTTGGTCTCACTCGGATCGAGGTCAGGCGGGTGGAGGCGTGTCTCGGCGGCGGAGGCCAACGCGAGGAAGCGGAGCCGCTCAGCTTGGTCCTGCGCCGCTCGAGCGCGGCCGGACCAGGCTGTCACCCAGCGGCGCGGGCGACCCCAGGCCTCTGCCAGCGAGAGGCCTAGCTGATCGAGGGCGGCAGCAGGGGCGGGGGTCGCAGGCGAGAGCCTGCCTCCCCAGCGGGCCAAGAACCGCAGCGCCTCGTAGGAGGCCCAGGCGCGCGCGTAGGAGGCCGACCCGTTGAATCGCAGGCCCCCGCTCAGGACCTCGTGGGCAGGGAGCTCGTTGGCCTCATGGTGCTCGAGGAATCGGGTCGCCCATGTCACGTTTGGGCGTTGAAAGAGGCGGCCTCCCGTCAGGAACCACGATTCGAAGCTGACCGCGAGCCCCTCGCCGAACCAGGCGGGTAGGTCTTCTCCCAGCACTTGGCAGGTTGCGTCGTGACTGATCTCGTGGAGGAGCAGGCGCCAGTCGGAGGCGGGCTCGAGCACAACGAGGCGCTGGTCGCCTAGGCGCACGTAGCTGGTCCCCCGCTGGTGCCGACCGGTCGCCTGTTTGACGTAGGCCTCCGCAACCGAGGGACCGGAGAACATGTGCAGGCGGAGTCCGGTAGGCGAGCTCTCGCTGCCGAGCGAGCTCGAAACCGCTTCGTGAACCGCATAGCACAGCTCAACGATCTCTTCGTTCGAGCGGTAGCCAGGCGCGAACACCTCGACCCCGCGCAGCGTCTCGCCGCGAGGGCTAAGCGGGGGGAGGGCTGCAGCGGCAGGGGAGGGAGGGGGTCCCCGGCGAATGGCAATCACCGCCCCCACGAGTAGAAACCCCGTCAACCCCGCGGCAGCGAGCGCGCCTGCCCTCACGAGCTCCCCCGCTCGAGTTCCTCACGTAGCGCCTTCTTGGCACGGTAGATCAAGGGGCTTACCGCCTGGGGAGAGGCCTCTATGAGCTCGGCGATCTCCGCGCAGCTGAGTCGCTCCACGAAGCGTAGGTGGAGCACCTCGCGCATCCTCTCAGGCAAGCGCGCAAGGGCAGCCCGCAACTCTTCACGTCGCTCCTGGGTGGCCAGGTGATCGAGCGCGCTGCCTTCGCTGCTGGCATCGCTGGGCTGAACCTCGGCGTAGCGGCGGGCTCGTCCGGCTTCTCGGTGGACGTTGCGTGCGATCCCGAGCACCCAGGTGCGGAAGTCGGAGCGGGCGCCGTAGCGCTGGAGCTTGGTGTAGACCCGGACGAAGGTCTCTTGAAGAGACTCCTCGGCGCGCTCTGGGTCCTGACCCTGCAGCGCGAAGAAGCGGATGAGCAGCGGGCTGAGCTTCGCCACGATCTGGGCAAATGCCGCACGGTCTCCAGCCTGGGCCTGGCGAACCAACTCGTCCAATTCACCCCGCGTCGGAACCAAGGTCTAGGGCTCGAGCGCTCGGAGGGGTGGGCAATACGAGTGGCGCTCGAGGAGCTTGGCCCAAGCTTCACGGTTCGCACGATCGGTCTCGTAGAGCTGCTGGAGGCTGCGGCGGGCTTCTGCCGCAGCGCCGGGGACTTCGAGCAGAGGGAGCAAGGGGCGAGTGGCCCAGGCGCGGGTGATCCCAGCCTGAGCAATGATCGCGATGCCCGCCGACCGCAGGGTGTGGTCGAGATCGTCCTCCCGAAGCATTTCGCCGAGCGCTTGGAGTCCGGCCGCGCTGGGGAGGTGCTTCAGCCGACCGACGGCAGCCAGGCGCTTGACGTGCGGTGCGCTTGGGTCGGCAACGGTCTCGGAGTCCTCGAGATAGGTGTCGAGGAACACCTGGTGCCTGCTCAACCACTGCTCCCAGGCCTCTGGCCCCCCCTCGATCTTGGTTCCAGTGAGCCCACGGAGGGCTCCCCGTATCCGCTGGCAGAGCGCCCTGGCCCGCTCGCTGTCGCGGGTGGAGACCGTCCGCAGAACGTCGATCAAGCCCGAGATCGCTTCGGGGTCGAGGGAGACACGCAGCGCGTCGGCGGCTGCGTTGCGAACCGTGTAGGAGTCACGATCGCTGAGGATCTTCAGGATGGGCTCGGCCCGGAAGGGCCGCTTGGCCGCGGCGATTAGTCGCAGGACCTTCGCGAGCCGACTGCGACTCTCCTCACGGGCGAGCTTTTCCACCAGCTCGTGAGCGACTTGGTCGAACCCCATGATCAGGTGCAAGAGGGCATTGCGGACGTGGTTCGACTCAAGTGCCTTCTCCCAGTTACGCGGGATGCGGACGAGCTCCTGCTGCTGGAAGTGACGGGACAGCGCGCGCATCGCGATCTGCGCCCGCCAACGTTGGGAGTTTGCGCTGATATCGAGCAGGGTCTCGACCAGCTCGCTCCGGCGAGGACGGTTCATGGCGAGCAGGGTCGCGGCTACGGCTCGCACGGTGGCGATGGCTTCCGAACGGCGCAAGCAGAGCAGCAGGAGCTGAGGGGCACGGTTCTGCTGGAGCTCGAGCGC
>CALDQK010000377.1 GCA_937911525.1 uncultured bacterium | reverse complement strand
GGGTCCTGGCCGCTGGGGTCCTGGCCGCTGGGGTCCTGGCCGCTGGGGTCCTGGCCGCTGGGGTCCTGGCTGGGACTCTTGGCCGGGCTGGGACTCTTGGCCGGGCTGGGACTCTTGGCCGGGCTGGGACTCTGGCCCGGGCTGGGCGCGAGGGCGACCGTGGTCGGCTCGTCGGGTCGCGTCAGGAGGACCCCGACGCCCAGGGCTCCGAGCAGGCAAGCCGCCAGGAGCAGGGGCCACCACCCCCGCGCGTGCGCCGCCGGCGCTCCCGGACCTCGGACCTCGGCCAGGACGCGCGCCGCGATCCAGTCGGGCTCGGGCCCCTCGGCTTCGTCCGCCGCGGCGTCCTCGATCGCCGGCAGGAGCCGCTCCAGCCAGGCGCGATCGGCCTCGTCCGGACCGTCGGGGAGGTCCCCCAGCTCGGCCAGCTCGTCGTCGATCCAGTCGCTCATTGAGACTCCAGCACGTCGCGCAGGCGACGCAGGGCTCGCCAAGCGCGCTGCTTGACGGCAGCGGGGGTCGCGCCGGTGACCTGGGCGATCTCGCCGTAGCTCAGACCCCGCTGGAAGCGCAGGGAGACGACCTCACGGTCTCTCTCTGGCAGCGTGGCCACCGCCTCGCGCACCTCGGCTCGCTCGAGGGCCCGCTCGAGGGACTCGGCCGGACCGCGCCCGCGCGCGGCGGGCTCGGCCCCGGCGTCCTCGAGGGGGCGCACGCGACCCTCCTTGCGGCGGCTGTTGAGCGCCAAGTTCCGCGCGATCCGGTAGGCCCAGCTGCGGAAGCTGGCCGGACCGGCCCGGTAGCGATCTCGGTGCTGGTAGACGCGCAAGAAGGTCTCCTGGACCAGGTCGTCGGCCCGGTCCCCGGCGATCGGGGCGACGAAACCCCGCAAACCACGCGCGTGCCGCCGCACCAGCTCGCGGAAGGCCTCCTCCCGCGGAGGCCCCGTGGAGCGCTGCAGGCGCCGCATCAGATCGTCGTCGCTCAGCTCGAGCGAAGTCATCGCCTCCCTCTCCACACGCGAAGGCGCCCCAAGTCACACCTTCGGCCCAAATCCTTGCGTGGCGGTGCCTTGCGCGCCAGGGCCAGGGTGAAGTGGGGGACCTAGACTCGGGTGGTGGGAGGCGTCGGCCCGCCGTCCTCGAGGAGGGAGACCAGCTCGCTGACCCGCCAGCCGCGGGATCCGATCGTCCCGATCTGGATATCGGGTCCGTAGCGGTAGCTCAGGGGCGGCTGGCTGTCGCGCAGGCGTCCGAGGAGCGTCACGCCCTGTCGCCGGTCGAGGAGCAGGCTGCCCATCAGGACGACCACTTCTTCGTGGCACCCGCCGAACTCGAGGTGCAGGGTGCCGGTCGCGCGCTCGTCCTCGAGCTGGAGCAGCAGGCCGCGCAGCTCCTCCCAGGACTCGGCGACGCCAGCCCGCCGGCGGTCCCCACCGACCAGGGTCACGATCCCCGTCGACTCGGCCTCCTCCTCGAGCAAGGCGGGGCCAGCGACGGCCTTGTGGACCGTGACTCGGAACTCGAGCTCGCCGATCCCGAGGATCGCGCCCTCGGTCAGGGTCGCGACGTCATGGGCCGCCATCCGGAGTCCGTCGACGAAGGTCCCGTTGGCGCTGCCGAGGTCCTCGACCGTCGGCCGAGGGTCGTGCTCGGCCCAGACCAGGCGCGCGTGGCTGCGCGAGACCGAGCGGTGGGCGAGGGTCCAGTCGTTCTGTGGACTGCGGCCGACGAGGTTGCTCGAGCCCGGCTTGAGCCGGAGGCAACACCGCTCGTCCTCGATCGCCCGCAGTTCGACGCTGGGACCCGTCATACGATCAAGCCTATGCGAAGCGCTCACCAATCCTAAGCCCAGCGCTATTCGCCGCTGCTCGTGGCGTTGGCTGCAGAACGTCTCGATTCAAGACGCGACCCGGCAAGAAGCGGTCAACCTGAGCGATGAAAGGTGACGTGGGGCGTCGCCTTCCTAGGGACATGAACCGCAGCGCACTCAAAGACCTCGCCGCCCGCACCCTCGAGCTGCTGGAGCTCGGCCGCTACGACGCTCAGGGCCTCCCCGTCGAGATCGGCCCCGCCCTGGCCGCCGCCCGGGCCGGGACCCGCGTCTACACCCCTGCGCGCCTGCGGCGCCTGCTGGACCAGCCTGGCCCCGCGGGGGATCCAGCGCGGCTCGAAGTCAGCGCGGAGACGACTCAGGTCGCAGCCCAGGGCCTGGCGGCGGCAGGCCACGACGTCGCGCTGCTGAACTTCGCCTCGGCCCGCAACCCGGGCGGCGGCTTCCTCAGCGGCTCAAAGGCCCAGGAAGAGGACCTGGCCCGCTGCTCGGGGCTCTACCCCTGCTTGCTGGAGGCGCGCGCCTACTACCAGGCCAACCGCGCCCAGCGCAGCCCGCTCTACACCGACCACGCGGTCTACTCCCCCGGCGTGCCCTTCTTCCGGGTCCGGGCGGAGGGCGAGCTCCTCGCCGACCCCTTCCGCGCAGCCGTGATCACCTCGCCTGCTCCCAACGCGGGCGAAGTGCGCCGCCGCGGGCCCAAGGAGCGAGCAGCCCTGGGCGAGACACTCCGCCGCCGGGCCGGGACGGTGCTCGCCCTCGCCCGAGCCCACGGGCACCGCGCGCTGCTGCTGGGCGCCTGGGGCTGCGGCGTGTTCAAGAACGACCCCGCCCAGGTCGCAGACGCCTTCGCTGGCTGGCTCGCCGACCCCCGCTTCGCCGGAGCCTTCGAGCTCGTGCACTTCGCGGTCTACGACCCCAGCCGCCAGCAGCGCAACCTGCGCGCCTTCCAAGCTCGCTTCGCTAGCGGCGATCGAGCGCGCCCAGCAGGGGCTTGAAGGCGGGCAGGCGCGCGTAGGGCTCCAGCTCGGGGAAGTGCTTCACGGTCCAGTTCTTCGCCGCCCAGAGCTGGAACTGCTCGCGCTCGAGCCGCTCCAGCAGCGGGACGAGCTCCTCGGCCGGAGCCCGCCGGGCCGCGCCCAGCAGCAGCTCGTAGAAGGTGACCTGCGAGTGCTCGGGGAGCTCGCGCCGCAGCCAGGTCAGCGCGCCCTCCGCCTCGGCCAGGCGACCGGCGCGGAGCAAGAGCCCCGCCCGGATCAGGCCGAGCAGCAGGTCGGCGGGGTCCTCGTCCAGGAGCTGGGTCGCCTCCCGCAGGGTCGGCGTCAGCCACTCGCCTCGGTCCTCGTAGGTGAGGGCGAAGGCGCGCAGCAGGCAGCGCGCCCAGCGCGCCTCGCGCCCTTCGCCCCGCAGGCGCTGGGAGAGCGGGCCGACGAAGGGCTCGCGGTCGAGGCCCCGGCTGATATGGAGCAGGTCCCGCCAGGTGCTCGGGAGGAGGCGCAGGTCGAAGCTCGTGGTGCGGAGCAGGTCGAGCACGAGGCGCTCGTCGAGCCCCTGCGCCGAGCGGAAGCGGAGCCACTTGGCGCGGGAGACGTGATCGAGGGGGTCGAGGCGGACTGCCTGCTCGAGGGCCGAGAGCACCTCGACGCGGCCGCCCGAGCGGGCGCGCTCGAGGTCCCAGGCCCGCTGCCGCCACTGGCGCGCCTCGGCCGCCTTCGACCCGCCCAGGAGAGCGATCCAGGCGCGCAGATCCTCGGCCAGCTTGGCGTGCCCTGCGCGCGCGTGGGCCTCGGCCAGGAGTCCTGCCGCCCGCGCGTCCAGGCGCTGGGCCGCGCGGAACACCGCCTCCAGCGGCTGGACCGCCTCGGCC
>CALDQK010000376.1 GCA_937911525.1 uncultured bacterium | reverse complement strand
CCCGCCAGACTCCCTCGCGCGCCCGCTCGACCCCCAGCCGCTCCTCGGCCTCGGTCCGCTCACCCGCGAGGAAGCGCTCGAGGTCGTCGCGCAAGGCCGCCGCGCTGGGGTAGCGCTCGGCTGGGTCGTGCGCCATAGCGGTCAGCGCGATCGCCTCCAGCGCGGGGTCCACCCCGGGCCGCCTCTCACTCGGCGGAGCCAGCTGGCCCCGCAGCACGGCCGCCAGGATTTGGATCTGGGCCGAGTATTCCCCTTCGTAGGGGGGGACGCCCGCCAGGAGCTCGTAGAGGATCGCGCCCAGCCCGTAGACGTCGCAGCGCTCGTCGAGCTCCTTGCCACCCCCGGCCTGCTCGGGCGCCATGTAGTGCGGCGTGCCGATGGGCAGCCCGCTCTGGGTCAGGGTCTCGGCGTCCAGCTCACGCGCGAGCCCGAAGTCGAGCACGACCGGCCGCCCGTCGGGGCGCACGAGCACGTTGTGGGGCTTGAGGTCGCGGTGGATCACGCCCTCCGCGTGGATCGCGGCCACGGCGTCGGCCAGCGCGCGCAGCGCCTCGCCGATCTGGCGCGGGCTCCAGTCGCCGCGCTGGCATACGCGGGTCAGCTCCTCGCCCTCGACCAGCTCCAGGAGCAGGTAGGGGCCCTGCTCGGCGCGCCCCAGCTCGTGCACCCGGATCACGTGAGGGTGGCGGATCCGCGCCAAGAGCTCCGCCTCACGCCAGAAGCGCTCCAGCGCGGTCCGGCTGGCGAGGTGCTCGTGGATCAGCTTCAGCGCGAGGCGCCGCTCGACCCGCGGGTCGGCCACCTCGAGCACGGTCCCCATGCCGCCCATGCCGAGCACTCGCTGGACGGGGAAGGGACCGATCTGTCGCGGCGGCTGCTGCACCCGCGGATCCTACGGGCGCCGAGCTGGGAGCGGCGAGTCGGGAGAGCGCAGCTGGGCCGCTCGCGCCTCTCGGCGCGGCTACCGGGAGGGAGGAAGATCACTAGGCAGCACTGGAGCGGGGGCAGGCCGGCCAGGCACCCTGCGCAAACGACTTAGGCGCCGCTAAACCCCTGCGCCTCAGGGGCGTCATCCTGGCGACGAGATGGAGCTTGGCTCCGCAGGTCCGCCCTCGGCGGGTATCCTGAGCCCCAGATCCAAACCCAGACTCTGGAGACGACTCCCATGATCCAAGGCCTCCGAATGCAGCGCGCTACCCGCCGCACGCGTCGCGCCTTCACCCTCGTCGAGCTGATGGTCGTGATCGCGATCATTGGCCTGCTCGCCACCGTCGTGACGGTCAACGTCATCGGCCAAATGGAGGGCGCCAACGTGGCGAAGGTCAAGGCCGACATGAAGGCCATGAAGGACGCCATGAAGCTCTTCAAGGTCCACATGGGCTACTGGCCCAACGGGATCCAGGACCTGATGCAGGCGCCCGGCAACCGCGCCAGCCGCTGGAAGGGCCCCTACCTCGACGAGCAGCCCAAGGACCCCTGGGGCGGCGATTACATCGTCGAGCCCGGCAACCCGCCCAAGATCGTGACCCTCGGCGCCGACGGCAGCCAGGGCGGCGAGGGAGAGGCCCGCGACCTCGACTCGGAGACGATCAACCAGGAAGAGGAGTAACCCTCCGTGCGGGGCCGCCGCTTCACGCTCGTCGAGCTGATGGCCGTCATGGCGATCCTCGCGATCGTCATGGTGGCGGTGGTCCCCGCCCTGGACGGCATGGCGCCGGGGTCGCGCCTCGACGCGGGCGCCCGCCACGTGGCGAGCACGATCGAGGCGGCCCAGTCGGAGGCGATCGGGCAGCGCAAGGAGTTCGTGATCGCCTACGACTTCGACCAGAACGCCTACTGGATCGTGCTGCCCCAGCGGGCTGACGCCGACCCGAGCCAGGAGGAGCAGGGCTCCTCGCTCCTCGGCGGGGCCGAAGAGGAGATGAGCGCGCTCAAGCGGCCCGAAGACGACATGGAGCACGGCAAGGCGCCGCCCGACCCCAACAAGCAGAACAGCGAAGAGGGGCGCGAGCAGCAGGCCGAAGAGCTGCCCGACTACGTCGACCGCGACAACCTGGAGCCGACCAAGCTCCCCGACGACGTCGAGTTCGAGGTGATCGTGATCGACGGCGAGGAGAAGCGCGACGGGATCGTCTACATCAGCTTCGACAAGAGCGCTGGCACCGGCAGCCACGTGGTCGGGCTCAAGCTCGCCGACGAGCTGACGCAGGACAGCGACCGTCATGGCGAGAAGTGGGTGCTCTTCAACGCCCTGACCCGCACGATCGAATACCACGAGCAGCGGCCCCAGATCCCGACCCTCGAGCCCGAGGGCGAAGGGGCCGCGCCGGCGCCGGCGCCCGCGGCTCCTGCGGGAGGTGGCGGATGAGCCTCAAGCGCTTCCAGCGCGCCTTCACCCTGATCGAGCTCGTGGTCGCGCTCGCGATCGTGGCCACTGCGCTGCTCGGGCTGCAGGCCGTCAGCAGCGGCGCGATCCTGGCCGCCGGCGACTCGATCAACCAGCGCATGGCCCGCGAGGCGGCCCGCGCCAAGCTCGAGGAGATCCTGCTCGGCCTCGAGGACCCCGACTCCTCGGGCGAGGTCGAGGACTTCCCCCTCTTCAAGTGGACGGCTCGCAGCGAGGAGATCGCGGTCGGGCTGCCCGAGCAGGGCGGCGGCCAGAACAAGATCAAGGTCGTGACCCTCGAGATGACCTACCCCGTCGAGGCCAACGGCGAGGAGAGCGAGACCGGCGAGAACACCAGCGTAGGCAAGGTCACCCTGGCCGGCGTGATCCCGCCCCCGCCCGCCCAGACCGGCGAGGCCCCCGCCCCGCCGCCGGGGGGGTGAGCGTGCGCCGCGCCCAGACGCAGGGCCGCCGCTTCACCCTGATCGAGATGATGCTCTCGGTCGCGCTGACCGCCTTGATCTTCGCCATGATCGGCGGGGTCCTGCTCTCGGTGATCCAGGCCCGCGACGGGGTCGAGGAGATGCTCTTGCAGGACAAGGGCGGCTACGGGGTGCTCAACACGCTCCGCCGCGACCTGACGGGGGTCTACGCTTATCAGCTCGGCGCGCTGGCCTTCAAGGGCGAGGACAAGGAGCAGAACGGGCGCCCCGCCGACGAGCTGCACTTCGTGACCACCGCCGACGTGGCCGAGGCGGACGAGTCGGGGCGCAAGCCGCGCCTGGTCGAGGTCGGCTATCGCATGAAGGAGGCCGAGCAGGGCGACGCGATCGTGCTCTATCGACGCGCCTCGGGCCTCGAGGGCGACCCGCTCACGGGCGGAGGGCCCTACACGGCGATCTACCAGCAGGTGTGGTCGCTCGACATCACCTACCTCGACAAGGACAAGAACTGGCAGGAGAAGTGGGAGGACCCCAAGAACCTGCCGCTGGCCGTCAAGGTCGTGCTCGAGCTCCTCCCCGACGAGGTCGAGAAGATCGCCGCCGAGCAAGAGGGCCGCGAAATGCGGATCCCGAAGTACTCCATGACCGTCGGGATCCCCGCCACGAGCAGCGCGCCCGAGAACCAGAGCACGGGTCAGGGCGGCGAAGGCCAGCCCGCCGGCGACGGCCAGGCCGGCGACGGCCAGCCTCCGCCCGGCGGCTGAGGTCGGACCCGAGCGGGGTCGCTCCCGCCCGGGCCCCCGTCTCTTAGTGGAGCTCCTCCAGCTCGCCGCGCTCGAAGCGACGCAGGCTGAGCCGCTTGCCGCTGCGGTGGTCCTCCACCCGGCCGCGCTGGTAGGCGAGCGTGCGCACCTTGTCGGCCCGTCGGCCGCGGCCGACCTGCTCGCGCCGCTGCCGATTGCGCTGGCGGCGCCCCGCGCGCTGGGCCTGCTCCGCGAGCCGCGCGCGCAGGGCC
>CALDQK010000375.1 GCA_937911525.1 uncultured bacterium | reverse complement strand
ACGCCGCGTCTACACGCCCTCGCCGAGCGAGGGCTCCACCGCCTGCGTTCCTGCTTGAAACGCCGCGTCTACACGCCCTCGCCGAGCGAGGGCTCCACCGCCTGCGTTCCTGCTTGAAGCGCCGGGTCTACACGCCCTCGCCGAGCGACAGCTAGGCCAGCGGCTCCGGCTCCACCGCCTGCGTTCCTAACTCGAGGGCGCGCTCGATGCGGGCGCGGTCGAGGGCGAAGGCCAGCAGGGGCTGGGGCAGGACGCGCCCCGCGATCAGGGCCTCCTGGACCCGCTCGCGGAGCTGGTCGCGGGCCAGCTCCTCGAGGGGCGAGCCGAGGCCGACGTCCCCGCGGCAGGTCGGCGCGCCGCAGCGGCAGGCGAAGTACTCGTCGGCGAGGAACTCGCCGTAGTCGTCGGTGATCTCCTCGCCGGCCTCGATGTCGCGCAGGGCGACCTCGAAGTGGTCGTCGCCGCCCGAGGCCGTGGTCGGCGCGCAGGAGTGGTTGACGTAGCGCCCGTGGTCCCACGAGATCACTCGCTGACCCTCCTCGTCGAGGTAGCCGTAGCGGCGCAGGATCGGCTCGAAGGCCGGGCCGAGGGCTTCGGCCTCCAGCGCGCTCCAGCGCCGATCGAGGGGGTCGAGGGCCCAGGTGATCGTGCCGCGCGGAATGCGCCGCGTGGCGAAGACGCCGTAGCCGACCTCAGGGGAAACGAATCGCAGTTCGGTGTCGGGGTGAATCACAAGAGCGGCGTCCTTGGGCGCGATCCTGTTAGGTGGAGGGGGGCTCGCCGCGCTCCGGCAGCAAGGTCGTGCCGGTCTCGGCCAGGTGACGCACCATGCGTCCGGTGCGGGGCTGCTTGGGCGGCGCCGGCTCGCCGAGGGAGCCGAGGTGGCAGAAGCGCATGCCGGGGACCGAGAGCGGGTTGCGTGACATGCCGATCACGACCCCGTCGCTGGGCGCCTTGAAGCTCGCCGTCACCTCGCCGAAGGCGTTGTGGATCTCGGCGAGGAGCTGCTTCTTGACGACCTTCTGGCCGAGGGCGAAGTGGGTCTCGAGCAGGCCGCCGCTCCTGGTGCGCAGCCAGCGCGAGCTCTTGCAGATCAAGGGCTCACGGATGTTGCTGTCGGGCAGGCCTGGCTCCTTGATCATGCCGAGGGCGGTCATGACCTTGAGCAGGCCGAACTCGCCCTCGAGCGCCATGCGACCCTGGAACACGCTGGGGTTGCCGGCCTCGACCGTGATCGCGGGCACGTCGTTGGCGCGGGCTGCGTTGCGCAGGGTCCCGTCGCCGCTGCGGCCGTGCAGGATGATCTGCGGGTTCATGAGCAGCGCCATCTCGCGGCAGCTCTGCGAGTGCAGGTCGGCCCGCACGTACATCGTGTTGACCCGCCCCTCGCTGGCCGTGTGGATGTCGATCAGGTAGTCGAGGGGGCCGATGAAGGTCTTGTAGAGGGCCCGCGCGTACTGCTGGCTGGGCGTCCCCTCGGCCTTGCCGGGGAACACGTGGTTGAGGTCGACCCCGTCCTCGGGGAAGCGCCGGATCCCCGCCTCGAAGGCCGGCACGTTGGCGACCGGAGCGCACACCAGCGCGCCGCGCAGGCCGTCGGGGTCGAGGCCCTCGAGCAGGTGGTGAATGATCCGGATGCCGTTCAGCTCGTTGCCGTGGACCGCGGCTGAGATCCCCAGCACCGGCCCCGGCTGGGCCCCGCGGACGACGATGAAGGGGACCTGGACGGGGGTGCCGAGGGCGCGCTGAGAGAGGGGCAGGAGCAGGTTGGTCCGCTGGCCGCGAGGGTAGTCCTCGACCTGGAGCGGACGGATCTGCAGCTTGCGCTTGCTCAATGGGGGATCTCGTTCAAGAGGGCGTCGTCGTCGACGAGGGAGCGGAAGAGGTCGCGGCGGAGCGCGCCGCCTCGCTTGACCAGGCGCTTGGCCATGTCGTCGATGGCGCGGTTGCAGAGCACGGCCTGGACGAAGATCTCGACCAGGTCGTCGATCCCCAGCCCGAGCCGGTTGAAGTCCTTGCGGTCGCACATCAGCAGGCGGCGCGGCTCGGTCTCGAACTGGTCGTCGCCGACCCGCTTGCTGAGGTTGGTCCCGAGCACCTTCCAGGACTCGGCGTCCGCGGGCAGGTCGGCCTCCATGGGCACCGGCGCGCGGCGGGCGTACATCGCGACCGGGCGGTAGTGCTCCCCGGCCCACGAGACCATCATGCGCACGTCGAACACGAAGATGCGCTCCTTCTTGTCGGGCATGGTGCCGATGTTGAACACCTTCCCGTGGGAGCTCGAGGAGGACCAGCGGAAGTTGCCGACCAGCTGCTGGACGATGAAGGCCTCGTAGGGGTGGTCGGCCTCCATGAAGGCGTCGAGCTCGCGCTGGTCGACGATCGTGAAGATCCCCTGACCGGCGTTGAGGTAGGGCACCTTGACCACGGCCTTGCCGCCGAGGCGCTCGAGCAGGAAGGGGACCTCCTGCTTGCGCACGTTGGTGAAGGACTCGGGCGTCATGATCTCGAGGCCCATGTCGCGGTGGGTCGCGTTGAAGCTCTCGTAGGCCTTGGCTGCGACCGTCTTGTTGCGTCCGCCGGCCAGGCAAGCCACGACCGGGTTCAGCAGCGGGGTCTTGAGGTCGAAGGGCAGGCGAGTCCAGGGGCGCTGGGTCACGTAGCGGAAGGCGCAGAGGACGCGCCGCTCCTCGCCATCGACCTGGGCCCACAGCTCGCGGTCCTTGACCTTCACGAAGGCCTCGGGGTTCTTGCGCGGGCAGGGGATCAGGTAGACCGGGCGCTTGGTGGCGCTGGCCAGGACCTGGGCGTAGCCGCTGGCCTCCATGTGGTTCTTGTCGTAGAGGACCGCCACGATCCCCTCGTGCTCGGCCTTCTTCAGCTGCTTCTTCACCAGGGGCAGGAAGGTGTTCTCGATCAGCTGCCGATAGCCGCCCTCCTCGTTGGTCTCGTCGAGCAGGGGGAAGGACTTCTGCCCCGAGGGGCAGGAGTTGGTCTCGAGGACCAGCTTCTGGCGCACGCCGGTCTCGGTCGAGACGTTGAGCACGTCGCTGCCCGACCAGCGCAGATAGCGCGGGGGGAGGGTCATCAGACTGGTCAGCTCGTCGCGGCTGACCGCCGGGTGGAGGTGGCAGTAGCGGCGCACGATTCGACCCAGGGGCATCCGGCAGAAGGCCGCCACCAGGGGGTGCGGCTGGGCGTTGAGCGTGCGGGGATAGAAGTGACGCTCGGACTCGAACTCGTCGGGCTGGAAGACCTCGATCTCGAAGGCGGTCGCGGGGGTCGCGCTGCTCACTGGGGTTCCTTTCTCCTCGGGCGCCGGAGCGGCCTCTTCCGGCGCGCTCACTGACCGGTCCGCACGGTGGGAGCAGCGACTCGCCGCTCTACCGCGTCCAGGATCGGTTGGGTGAAGTCGAGTCCGGCGAAGCGGTTCGCGTCGCGCAGTCCGCCGGTGCTGTAGACGTTGAGCTCGACGGCGCGGGTCCCGATCAGGTCGAGGCCGGCGAGCATGATCCCCTCGGCCAGCAGGCGCGAGCCGAGCAGCTCGGCCACCGCGAGCTGCTCGCGGGTCGGGTCGCCGGGCTGGGCCTTGCCGCCGAGGTGAATGTTGCTCCGCCACTCGCCCTGCTGGGGGACCCGGCGCACGCAGGCCATGTGCTCGCCCATGACGAGGGGCTTGCCCTCGAGGACTACGAGGCGCATGTCGCCGTGCTCGGCGCCCGGGATGTAGTCCTGCACCAGGACCGGCCCGTCCTGCGAGAGGAGCGAGAGGATCGCCTGCACGTTGCTGTCGCCCTGGCTCAGCTTGAACACCCCCTCGCCGCGGGTCCCGACCAGGGGCTTGGCGACGCAGGGGCCGCTGGCCTCCTCCACGAACTGGCTGAGGAGGGTCATGTCGCCCGAGACGATCGTGCGCGGGCGGACCTTGGGGGGGAGGCCGGCCAGGAAGAGCTTGCTCTTGCAGCGCCGCAGGCCGGCGGGGTCGTTGAGCACCACCACGTCGCGCCGCTGGAGCACCTCGGCCAGCCCGAGCGCCTCGTCGTGGTAGACGGCGTGCGCCTGGTCGCGGCCAGGGTTGGTTCGGATCAGGACTGCGTCACAGCTGATCAGGTCGACCTCGACGGGGGGGCGCTGGGCCATGGCCCACAGGCCAGCCTGGTCGAGGGGCGCGTGCGCGCGGCGGGCGCGCGCGACGACTCGGCCGCGCGCGTCGAGGCTGAGGTCGGTCACGCCGCACACCCACACCTCGTGGTCACGCGCGGCAGCGCTCGCGATCATCATCGCGGTCGTCTGCGTGGCCTTGATGTCGGTGACGTCGTTCACCCAGAACGCGAGGCGCACGTCGCTCTCCTCCGGTTGGGGGTGTTGGGACGGGGTGCTAGCGGGAGGGGAGGGTACCAAACGAGACGCGAGCTGCTCTGGGGCGCGGGCACCCCAGAGAAGCTCGCTGCTGGCTCGATCTCTCGCAGAGCAGCCCTGAAGAGGACTGGGACTACTTCTTGTCCTTCTTCTGCTGCTTCTTCTCCTTGGCCTTGCGGATCGCCTCGAGGATCTGCTCGATCTTGGCCTTGGCGGCGTCCTCGCCCTTGAGGCCCTTGGCGACGACCTTGAACACGGGTGCCTTGGGCTTGGGGTCCTCGAACTTCTCCTTGGCCTTGCGGGCGGCCTTCTTGGCCTTGTCCCACTCCTTGACCGCCTCCTTGTACTCCTTGGCGATCTCCTTCTTGCGCTCCTTGAGCTTCTTGACGTCGACCGCCTCGAACTCCTCTTCGCCGCGCTGCACGACGACGAATACGGGAGGCTTCTCCTTCTTGTCCTTGGCGAAGAGCGCGGTGGGCACGAGCAGGAGCGAGCAGGCGATCAGGAAGGAACGACGATTCATGTGAGTCTCTCTCGGGGAGGCCGCGCGCTCGGCGCGGCCTCGCGGGTGGGTGTAGGGATCGGGGGTGGGGGCGCGGCTAGGCCGCGTCGCCCTTGCGGCCTCGCCGACGGGCGAGGCGCGCGCTGAGTTGGGCCACGTAGGGCATTTGGTCCACGTGGCGGGCGCAGTAGGGCTTGCCGCCCGTGGTGGCCTTCGCGCAGACCAGGCAGCCGACGGTGTTGCGGCGGCTGGGAGGGGTCGGCTCGGGGGGGACGACGCGGTGCGACTCGATCATGGCGCTCTCCCGTTCAGGGAACCAAGGAAGCGCCCGAGGTGAGCGCTCTCCGTGAGGACTCCACCGAGACCAGGAGCGCCTCGTCGGCTGCGAGGTCGGAGACGCGCTCCGAGACCCGCATCAGGCGCTCGAGGGGCGGCAGGTCGCGGACGTCGATCCGCTCCAATCCGCTCGTGTCTTCGAGCGAGGCGGGGCCTTCGATGCCCTCGCCCTCGCACTCTGGGCCGACCAGGAGGAGGGGGCAGCTCGCCCCGCGCAGGACGGCTCGCGCGGTCCCGCCGAGGCGCGCGTCGCGCCCCCACCCCATGGCGACCAGGGAGATCCCCAGCTCCTGAGCCGAGGCGACGATCAGCTCGTCGGCCGGGCGCAGGCGGATGACGAGGGTCTCCGAAGCTTTGGCGCCCTGCTCGCCGATTCGGCGGGCGTAGGCGCGACAGGCGGCCTCGGTCCGGGCGAAGTCGTCGGCGGCGCTGCCGCGGCCGAGGGCGTGCAGGACCACGACCTCCGCCTCGGCCGCGCGGGCGAGGGCAGCAGCCGTGCTGCAGAGCGCTTCTGCGCTCGGGCCAAAGTCGGTCGCGAGCAGGAGCCGCTGTCGCTTCTCCACGGAGGACCTCCTGGGCTAGCCAGAACAGCGTTCAGCCTGAGCACTGGCCGTGCCAGAGCGGGCTCGCTGTGGCTGAAGCACTTGCGGCGGCTGCTGCTTAACGCCTGCCGCCCCCGCTTAACGGGCGTTGCCCTCGCGGCGTTGCCAACTCCTCCCTGGGGGATAGATAATCCCAGCGCGGAGGCACCTCGTGCGGCTCGACTTCCAACCCGACAACCCCGACTTGCCCGCGCTCCTCGATCGGCTGCACTGCGTCGTGTTCAGCCTGGACGCGCAGGACCGCTTCGTCGGCTGGAGCGCCGGGGCCTCTCGGATCACCGGCTTCGCCCGCGAGACCGTCCGCGGCCAGCCGCACGGCCTGCTCGACTCCGAGGACCAGCGGGGGCTGGCGGCGCAGGTCCGCCGCCTGCGGGACCCCAAGCACCCCGACTTCGTCAACGGCCTGGTGACCCTGCGCCACGAGCAGGGGCACGACCTGACCCTGATCGGCGACCTGCGCCGGGTCGAGCTGGACGAGGGGACCGGCGTGATCGGCGTGCTGACGGTGCTCGAGCCCCACCTGCTCGAGCAGCGCCTGGCGCGGGTCGTGCCCGCCAAGCAGACCCGCCAGGTGTTCCAGGAGATGGTCGGCGAGAGCGAGCCGATGCGGACCGTGTTCGAGGAGCTCGAGCAGGCGGCCGGCGTCGACGTCACGGTCCTCGTCCGCGGCGAGACCGGCACCGGCAAGGAGCTCGCGGCGCGCGCGATCCACGCCCTGAGCAGGCGCAGCGGCAAGCCGCTGGTGTGCGTCAACTGCTCCGCGATCCCCGACCCCCTGCTCGAGAGCGAGCTCTTCGGGCACGTGCGCGGCGCCTTCACCGGCGCGACCCGCGACAAGGCGGGGGTGTTCGAGGAGGCCGACGGCGGGGTGCTCTTCCTGGACGAGATCGGCGACCTGGGTCCCTCGGTGCAGGTCAAGCTGCTGCGGGCGCTGCAGGAGCGCGAGGTCCGCCGCGTCGGCGACACCAAGACGCGCAAGATCGACGTGCGGATCGTGTCGGCGACCAACCGCGACCTGGCGGCCATGGTCGCGGCGGG
>CALDQK010000374.1 GCA_937911525.1 uncultured bacterium | reverse complement strand
GGTTAGGGCGTTCGTTTCGGGACGCGTGTGGGACGACGGGCAGATGTTGCCCACGTGAACGGGTCGAGGAAACGAAGGGGAAGGAGCTGGAGGGCGACACTTTCCTCGCCTGGGCGCGTCTGTGGGGTAGCCCCCTCCCCCCGAAAGGCCCCTGATGACCGACCTCGTGCTGACCGAAGCCCCCGCTCTCGCCGCCCATGCCCCCTCCTTTGCCCCCCATGAGGTCGCTCCCGCGGACCTGGCCCGTTTGGTGGCCGCGTTCCGCGCTGAGCTCTCCGAATATGGTGTCGAGACGCCGCGGGTCTTCCGCTCCAGCGGAGGGACCTCCCTGACCTGCACCCGCTGCCTCTTCGAAGGCGCGGAGGGACTCGGCTATCGCGTCGAGCGCCTGGCCGCGCGGCGGAGGGACGCCTTCGAGGCCTACGAGAACCTGACCTGGCGGATCGACGGCAAGCGACAGGACGACTTGGGTCGGATCAAGCTCTACGCCCCGACCCACTATGGACTCGTTCGCTTGAGCCGCGGTGACGAGGAGCTCTGGCTCTGGTCCTGTGAAGTCAACCTGGCCACCCACCAGTGGCACGAGGTCCTCGTCGCCAGCCCCGAGCGCGAGGCGGTGCGCGAGCTGCTCCAGGCCAGCTACGAACGGCACGAAGGCCGGGAGCGCAAGCGGCAGCTCCTCCTCTTCGACGGCTACCAGGAGCGCTGGGTCGACGCGGGCGAGCACGACTGGTCCGAAGTCTTCCTGCCCGAGGGCATGCGGGAAGAGCTGCTCGAGACGATCGAGGGCTTCTTCGCCTCGCGGGAGCTGTATCGGGAACACGGAATCCCCCACCGCCGCGGGATCCTGCTCTCGGGAGAGCCCGGCAACGGCAAGACCTCGCTGATCAAGGTCATGGGCGCCCAGCTCGACCTGCCCGTCGTCGTCGCCCGCCTCTCCAACGAGGCCAGCGACCACACGATCCGGGAGGCCTTCGAGCGAGCCCAGGACCTCGCGCCCGTCGTGCTCTGCTTCGAAGACCTCGACGCCCTGCTCGACGACGACGGCCACCGGCTCTCGACCTTCCTCAACCTCATGGACGGCGTCGTCCCCCTGGACGGCGTGCTCGTCGTGGCGACCACCAACCGCCCCGACCGGATCGACCCCGCGATCGCCAAGCGGCCCAGCCGCTTCGACCGCGTGTTCCTGATCCCCCAGCCCGCCGAGCCGCAGCGCGCAGCCTTCCTGGCCCACCTGCTGCGGGACGCGCCCGCCGATTGGGCCGCGGAGGTCGCCGCCGAGACCGAAGGCTTCAGCATGGCCTTCCTCAAGGAGCTGGTCCTCCAGGCCCGCCTGCGCGCGGTCGGCCGAGGAGAGCGCGCCCTGACCCGCGAGGACCTCGAGGTCGCCCTCGCCAACACCCAGGAGCACCTGCGCCTGGCCAGTCGAGGGCTCGAGGACCGCGGCAACGTCGGCTTCTGAGTCGAGCGCCCTCGCGCCCCGCGCCCCACCTTGGGGCGCGGGGCGTGAATAATGGGACGTGGTGACCGCCCGCTCCGCACTCCTCCCGCTGCTGCTCCTCCTCGCCTGGGGCAGCGCTCCTGCGCTCTGCCACGCGCAGGCGCCAGCGCGAGAGGTCCCGACGCCCGATCCCGTCGGGGTCGAGGTCAGCGCTGGCCTGACCGGCGGCTGGACCGGCCCCGGCTGGGTCGCCTGCGAGGTCGCCCTCACCCACCGCCGCGCCACGCCGGCCGCCGCCGAGGTCGTGCTGCGCGTGGAGCGGGACGGCGCCACCCGCTGGGAGGCGCGCCGCCGGGTCGAGCTCCCCGCGCGCGGCAAGCGGCGGGAGTGGTTCCTCGTCCCCCTCCGACCCGGCCCGATCTCGCTCGCCTGCGCCGTCCACCCCCTCGACGCCGAGGGGCAGCCGGGTCCAGCCCTGGGGCAGACCAGCCGCGCTGTCTCGGTCCAGGCCGGGCAGCGCCACCAGCGCAGCGTGCTCTACCTCTCCAGTCGCCCCAGCGCGCCGACCGACTCGCTGACGCTCTTCGACCCCAACCTGGGCAACATTCCCCAATACCTAGAGCGGCGCGAGCCCGACGAGCTCCCCCACCAGCCCTTCGGCCTGCGCGACCTCGACCTGATCGTGCTCCACGACGTCGACCTCTCGCGGATCGCCCGCGACCAGCGCGAGACCCTCCACGACTGGGTCCGGCGCGGCGGGACCGTCCTCCTGATCCCCGGGCGCAGGGCGGGCTGGTTCCAGAGCCCCGGGATCGCCGAGCTCGCCGGCGCCAAGGTCAGCGCCCACAACGTCGACCGCCTCCCCCGCCTCGAGCGCGCCCTCGGTCGCCTGAACAAGAGCGGCGAGAGCCGAGTCGGCTTCACCGTGTTCAGCCTCGGCGAAGCCGAGGGGCTCGAGGGCGCCTCCGCCGGCGGCGTGTCCCTCGTCGAGCGCCGCCGCTACGGACACACCTACTCCTTCCTCCAGCGGCGCCGCCTCGGACGCGGTCGGGTGCTCCTGCTCGCCACCGACCTGACCCTCCCCCCCTTCGACCGCTGGCAGAAGCCGCGGGCCGCGCTGCTCCAGGCCCTGGCTCAAGCGATCGAGGACTCGCTCGTGCGGCGACGCGAGGCCCTCCCCTACCAGCGCACCTCCCCCACCCTGCGCCCCGACCTGGCCGAGCTCCTCGACAGCAATCAGCGCCCCTCCGCGCTCCTGATCACGCTGATGATCCTGCTCTACCTGATCTGCGTCGGCCCCCTGAACGTGGGCGCGCTCCGCAAGCGCGACGCCCCCCTCCTGGCGGCCCTGACCGTCCCTGGCGTCGCGCTCGTGTTCACCCTGATCGCGATCCTGGGCGGCTACCTGACCAAGGGCCTGGGCACCGTCGTGTGGCGCGTCAGCGTTGTCCGCGCCGAGCTCGGCGCGCCCCGCGGAGTCGAGCAGACCGCCCTCTCCCTCCGCTCCTCGGGCGCGGGCCAGCACGAGGTCACCTTCGCCCCCGGCGCGCGCGCCACCCGCGTGTTCCACCGGGAAGCGAGCGCCGACGAGGTGAGCCAGGTCCTGCGCGACGAGGAGGGCATGTCCTTCTCGGGCGTGCGCCTCGACACCTGGGAGCAGGGCGTGTTCGAGGCCAACGGCGAGGTCGGCCTCGGCAAGGGCCTGCGCCTCAGCCGCGCCGGCGAGGACTGGCGGGTCCACAACGAGACCCCCTATCGGCTGACCGGCGTGGCCGTGCTCGACGCCAGCAACACCCTCCACTTCGCCCCCGCCGTCCCCCCCGGGGGAGAGGTCACCACCACGCTCGGCCCCACCAGCGGACGCCGCACGGCGGGGCTCCAGGTCCTGCGCGCCCTGGCCGACGGCGACTTCCGCGACGAGCGCCTCGGACGCCTGGCCCTCGACGAGTACGCGGACGACCTCATGGCCCGCCCTGGGATCAGCGTCGTCGCGCGCCTCGATCGCTCCCCCAGCCAGGTCCTGGTCGACGGCGACGAGGACGCTGACCGCGAGGTCGCCCTGCTCGTCCTCCACGCGGAGGATCAGCAGTGATCCAGGTCGAGGGACTGCGTAAGCGCTTCGAGGACTTCGACGCCGTGCGCGGCGTCAGCTTCGAGGTGCCCGAGGGCGAGATCTTCGGCTTCATTGGCCCCAACGGCGCCGGCAAGACGACCACGATCCGGATCCTGGCCACGCTCCTGCAGCCCAGCGCCGGCCGAGCCCGGATCCTCGGCCTCGACGTGACCGAGGAGCCCGAGCGGGTGCGCGAGGTCATGGGCTACATGCCCGACCTGTGGGGCGTCTACCCCGACCTCACCGTGCGCGAATACCTGAGCTTCTTCGCCGCCAGCTACGGCATGCCGCGCCGCGAGCGGGCCCGCGCCGTCGGCGACGTCATGGACCTCACGGACCTGGGCGGCCTGAGCGCGCGCCTCGTCGACCAGCTCTCCAAGGGCATGAAGCAGCGCCTCTGCCTGGCCAAGACCCTGATCCACGACCCGCGCCTGCTGATCCTCGACGAGCCCGCCGACGGCCTCGACCCCCGCGCGCGGATCGAGCTGCGCGAGCTGCTGCGCGAGCTCTCGAGCATGGGCAAGACGATCCTGATCTCGAGCCACATCCTGACCGAGCTCTCGGACCTCGTGACCTCGGTCGGGATCGTCGAGCGCGGCCGCCTGCTCATGTCCGGCCCCGTGGACGAGATCGTGGCCCGCCTGGCCGGCGTCACCAGCGAGGAGCGCACCCGCCTGCCCCAGCGCCCGCCAGGCGGCGTCGCCGAGAGCGCGGCCCCCGGCGGCGCCGAGCCCTTGGCCGAGGCTCCGCCGCCCGCCGGGCCGCTGCAGCGCTTCCGCCTCCGCACCCCCAGCGAGCACGTCGGACCCGCCTGCGAGATCCTGCTCTCCCTGCCCGCGATCGACGCCACGATCGTGGACGCCCAGGAGTTGATCCTCAGCTACCGCGGCGACGAGCGCGGCGTGGCCGACCTCGTCCGCGCCCTGGCGGGGGCGGGGATCGACGTGATCGGGCTGACGCCCCTCCGCGCCGACCTCGAGACGGTGTTCATGGCCGTCACGCGGGGCCAGGTCCAGTGAGCGACGCGGCGAGCGAGGGGCGCTGGGACTGGCTGCTGGATCGGATCGAGAACCCGATCCTGGTCAAGGAGCTCTCGGGCGCCTTCCGCCGCCAGCGCTTCCTCTACCTCCTCTCGAGCCTGCTCGGGCTGGCCTCGCTGGTCCTGCTCAGCAGCCTGCTCCTCGCGGGCGACCGCCAGGACGCCTCGGTGATCGGGCGCAACGCCTTCAAGGGCTTCGTGTGGGTCGAGCTGGCCCTGGTGCTCCTCGTGTTCCCGGCCTTCTCCTGCACCTCGATCGTCGAGGAGCGTGCCGGCAAGCGCTTCGACCTGCTCGTGACCACGCGCCTGACCCCCGAGGTGATCGCGCGCGGCAAGCTCTTCGCCGCGCTGCTCTACGGCTCCACCTTCCTGGTCGGGACCCTGCCCCTCGTCGCGGTGACCTTCCTCTACGGCGGCGTCAGCGTGGGCCAGATCGTGCTCGCCTACGTCAGCCTGGCCCTGCTGGCCCTGCTCGTGACGGCCTACGGGCTGGTGCTCGGCGCCCTGGCCACCTCCACCGCGCGCGCCGTCGTCGGGACCTTCATTAGCCTCCCCGTGGCCGTCGGGCTCGTCGGCTGGCCGGTGTTCTACTTCTGGATCCTGCCCTTCCTGTTCGGGCCCCTGATGGGCGAGCCGGACTGGCTCCGCTGGCGCGAGACCCTCCTGCGGGCCGACTTCGTCGACACGGTCCTGCTCTGGGTCGGCCCCCTGATCTGGGTCGGCGTGTGGGTGTGGGGCTTCCTGACCGTCGCCGCCAACTCGGTCCGGGCCGAGTCGGGCGATCACACCAAGCCCCTCCGCCTGTGGTTCGTCGTCACCTGGGGCCTCCTGATGGGCCTCGGCGCGCTCCTGCTCGTGCTCCACCCGCCGCCCCCCTCGCGCCCCGAGCTCCTCGACCAGGCCCTGCTGACCTTCTTCAGCGCCGCCTGGCTGATGTTCAGCGCCGCGACCCTCGTGTTCGCCGTCTCCGACGACGACGAGGCCAAGTTCGCGCTCGAGCCCGGCTGGCGACGGATCTTCGGTCGCGGCGCCTGGGCTGGCGCCGGCTTCGTGTCGGTGATGGCCGTCGTCAGCTACACCGCCGTCGCCGCCCTGCTCGCGCTCGTCCCCGATATCTCGCTCTTCGTGGCCCGCGGCGGCAGCCGGCGACCGACCGAGATCCTCGCCTGGGGCACCCTCTGGAGCCTCTCCTACCTGCTCGCGCTCTCGCAGTCCTGCGTGTGGCTCAGCCGCCACGTCGGCGCGCGCCAGGCCCGCTACAGCCTGCTGGCCCTGGTCACGGTCACGACCTGCCTGCCCGTCGTGGGCTGGGCCTACGCCGCGCCCCAGACGGCCGGGATGCTCTGGGACGGCACGACCCTCTCCCCGATCACCGTCCTGATCGGCCTGACCAGCCAGTCCGGCGCAGACCAGCGGCTGGTCCTCTTCGGCTCCCAGGGCGGCGCAGGCGGCATCGAGGTCTACGTCGTCAGCAGCGCGATCTTCCTCGTGATCGGCCAGATCCTGCTCCTGATCAACGTTCGCAACGCGCCCTCGCGCCCCTCGGCGGCCCTCAACGACGCCCTGCGCCGCGCGCGCGCCGAGGCCCTCGGCCCCGATCGCGGCCCCTACCGGCCGCCGAGCGGCCAGCGACCTCGCTTGCCGCGCCCGCGCCCGGTGACGCGCGACGACTTGGCTGGGAGCGAGCTGCCCGCGGCGGCCGAGCAGGGCGGAGCCTGGCAGCCCGCCGGGGCAGGGGGCTGGCAGCCCGCGCAAGCGAACGCGCGCACCGAGACCCTCGTCGAGGGGCCGAGCCTGGCGGCGACGCCTGGGCCGGGGCTGGCGCCGACGCCCGCGCGCTCGAGCGGCGCGCGGCGGAAGGCGCCGACTCCAGCGGAGGGCCTGCCGAGTGTGGAGGCGCCCAGCAGCGCGCCGGCGCCGGCTGCGGGGAGCGCTCCGCCGCCGCCGACGGGTCGCTACGAGGAGGTGCGGACGAGCGACGACATGACCCTCGTGTTGCCGGTGGGCAAGCCGACGAAGAGCGAGCTGCCGGGTCGCTTCTCGCTCCCGCCGCTGGCGCCGCCCGAGCTGGTGGACGGGGCGCTCGGGGAGCTGGCGGCTGAGCTGGGGGAGCCGAGGGCTGAGCCCGAGGCCGAGACCGCAAGGCCGACGACCGAGACCGCAGCGCCGACGACCGAGTCCGAAGAGCCGACGACGACCGAGTCCGAAGAGCCGCCGACGACCGAGTCCGAAGAGCCGCCGAC
>CALDQK010000373.1 GCA_937911525.1 uncultured bacterium | reverse complement strand
CCGCGGCCTCCTCGACCCCACCCGGGCTGAGCACCAGCAGCTCGTCGCCCCCGTAGCGGACCGCGAAGCCTCCCGGTCCCGCTCCGGCCTCCGCCACGCTGGCCAAGGTCGCCAGGAGCTCGTCGCCCGCCGCCGGCCCGCGCTCGGCGTCGAGGCCCCCCAGACCGTCCAGGTCGAGCAGCGCCAGGCAGAGGCCCTCGCCGGCCAGCAGGCGCGCGTCCAAGGCAGCGCGGCTCCGCTCGAACCAGGCTCGCCCGCGCAAGCCCGTGAGCGGATCGCGCTCGCGGGCCCGCTCCAGCGCGTCGCGCACCAGACGCGTGCTGACGTGACGAGCGGCCCGCGCCGCCAGCTCGGGGGCGGGAGGCGGCGCGCAGGCCAAGACGCCGTAGCTGCGACTCGGCCCGCTCCCGCTGACCAGGAGCGGCAAGCGCAAGGGCTCCAGCCACCGGCCCTCCCGCGCCTCGCCCGCGGAGGGCGAGTCCCCCGCGAGCTCGAGCGGCTCACCCAAGGACCAGGTCTCGGCGACCCCCTCCAGCCTGAGCGCGACCTGCGGGCACCTCGTCAGCCCCGCCGCCAGGTCGAGCGCCGCCTCGAGCGACCCCTGCTCCAGCTCGCGGGTGAGCGCGCTGGGGTCGCTGAAGAAGCGACGCAGATCGGCCTGAGCCAGGGCAGGCAAGGGGAAGGTGGCGGGTCCGCTCACAGCGCGAATAATGCCACAGGTGCAGCCCCTCCTCCCTTGGCAGCTCGAACGCGAACGAGAGCTCTGGCGTCGCCTCCTGCTCGCCGACCCCACCCTGGCCCAGCACTCTCCCCTCGCCGAGCGGGCCCTCTCCGCCAAGGGCTCCCCCCTGGAGCTGCTCGCCGAAGCCGTCCCGCGCGAGGCCTACGCAGCGGCGCTGCTGACCCTGCGCCGCGAGCCGCCGCCCCCCCTCGAGTGGGCCGCCCTGAGCGTCCTCGGCGAGGCCGGGCGCGGGTCTCAGGGGATCGTCTACTGGGCGCTGCGCGGCTCGGAGCGCCTGGCCCTCAAGGTGCTCTCGCAGCGGGGCGAGCGCGCCCTCGCCCGCTTCGAGCGCGAGGTGACGCTCCTGCAGCGCATGGAGCATCCCGCGATCCTGCCCCTGCGCGCGGCCGGCAGCCACGAGGGCGCCGCCTTCCTGGCCACCCCGGCTTGCCTGGGCGGCGACCTGAGCGCCCGGGCGCCCCTCTCGAGCGAAGGCGCGATCGCCCTCCTCCGCCGGCTGGCCGCCGGCCTCGCCCACGCCCACCAGGCTGGCGTGATCCACCGGGACCTCAAGCCGAGCAACGTCCTCTTCGACGAGCGCGGCCAGGCCTACTTGAGCGACTTCGGCCTCGCTCACGACGAGCGCGCCGAGCAGCTGACCGAGACCCACGCGACCCTGGGGACCCTGCCCTACCTGGCGCCCGAGCTGCTGGGCGGAGGCGCCCGCGCGGCGGGTCCCGCCGCCGACGTCTACGGGCTCGGCGCCCTGCTGCACCTGGCCCTGACGGGCGCCCCGCCGCACGGCTCGCGCACGATCGGCGCTCTGGCCCTGGCCGCGCGCGGGGGCTTCCGCGGGCTGCCGCCGGGCCCCTGGGACGCCAGCGGCGAGCGCCCCTGGCTCGAGGCGATCCTGGGGCTAGCCCTCGAGCCAAACCCGCGCCAGCGCGCCGACCTCGCGACCCTCGCGCGAGCGCTCTGAATCGCCCACCTCGCCTCCGTCTGCGACACTCCGCGCCGTGTCCCCCTCGCCTCAGCGCTTTGGGCCCTTCGACCTCGTCAGCCTCCTCGGCGAAGGCGGGACGGCCCGGGTCTACCTGGCCGAGCGCGGCGAGGAGCGCTACGCGCTCAAGCTCCCTCGCCTGGAGGCCCTCGCGCCGCGGCGCAGGGCCCGCCTCGAGCAGGAGGCTGAGCTCGCCGCCAGCCTGGAGCACCCCCACCTCGTCCCCCTGCTCGAGCGCGGCGAGGCCGAGGGCCAGCTCTACCTGCTCTATCCCCTGGTGGTCGGCCACCCCCTCGACCTGGCCTGGGTCGACCAGCCCCTGCCGGCGCGGGTCCAGCAGCTCGCCCAGGTCGCGCGCGCCCTCGGCCACGCGCACCAGCGCGGCGTGATCCACCGAGACCTCAAGCCGGCCAACGTGCTCGTCGACGAGGAGGGCAAGGCGCTGGTCACCGACTTCGGCGCGGCCCGGCTCGAGGCGGCGGACCTGACCCGCACCGGAGAGATCCTGGGGACGCCGCGCTACCTGGCCCCCGAGCTCCTCGTCGAAGGCGCGCGCGAGGCGACGCCCGCGGCCGACGTGTGGAGCCTGGGGCTGCTCCTCTACCTGGCCCTCGCCGACGAGCACCCCTTCGCCGGCTGCTCCCTCACCGAGCAGCTCGCGCGAGCCCAGGCCGGACTGGCGCCGACGCTCGGCCCGCCGCCCCTGCGGGAGCTGGCGCGGGACGCCTTGGCCTGGGAGGCGAGCGAGCGGCCGCCCGACGGCGACGCCTTCGCCGCGCGCCTCGAGGGCTGGCTGATCGAGCAGCCGACCGACGACCCCCTGGCCGAGGTCGAGGCGACCAAGCCCAGCGCCCCGGCCGCGGACTGGCGCGCTCAGCTCCCCCGCTGCGGCCCCTACGTGGCGCGGGAGCTGATCGGCCGCGGCGGCATGGGGCGCGTCTACCGCGCCTGGGACGAGAGCCTGGAGCGCGAGGTCGCGCTCAAGCTGGTCGACATTGGCGTCGACCCCGGCCGCCGGGCGCGCTTCCTGCGCGAGGCCGAGGCGGCCTGCCTGGTGCGACACCCCAACCTGGTCGCCGTCCACAGCGCCGGGATCGCGGGGCCCCGCGGCTACCTGGCCATGGAGCTGGTCGAAGGCGGCAGCCTCTCGGGCGAGACGCGGCCCCCCCGCGAGGCCGCCCGCCTCGTCGCCCCCTTGGCGCGAGCCGTGGCGGCCCTCCACGCCGGCGGCGTCCTGCACCGCGACCTCAAGCCTGGCAACGTGCTCCTCGACGCGGCCGGACGGCCGCGCCTGGCGGACTTCGGCGTGGCGAAGGTCCTCGGCGAGGCCTCGCTGACCCGGACCGGCCAGGCCGTCGGGACGCCGCTCTGCATGGCCCCAGAGCAGCTGCGCGGCAAACCCGACGAGCGCAGCGACGTCTACGGCCTGGGGGTGATCCTCTACGCCTTGATCCAGGGCGCCCCCCCGCCCGTGGCCGCCAACAGCCTGGCTCAGCTGATCGTGTCCAAGTCGCGCCGCGCGCCCCCGCCGACCGAGGGCGCCGACCCCGCGCTGGACGCGATCTGCCAACGGGCCTTGGCCCCCGACCCGCGCGAGCGCTTCTCGAGCGCCGCTGGCTTCGCCGCCGCGCTGGAGCAGCTGAGCGCGCCGCCCCGGCCGCGCCGCCGGCCCGGGCTCCTCGTCGGCTCCTTCCTCAGCCTCTCGCTGATCGCGCTCGCCGCGCTCGCGCCCCTCCTCGCCCCCCCGGAGCCAGGGCCCGAGCCCCCGGCCCCCCAGCGCGACGCCCTCCGCGCAGCCCTGCAGCAGTCGAGCCTGATCGCGCTCGCCCGAGACCTCGACCGCCTGTCCGCCGACCCGCTCAGCGAGCCGCGCGCTTCGACTTTGGCGGCCTTGGGGCGGCTCCTCGCGGGCGGCTCCCTCGCCGAGGCTCGGGCCGTCGCGGAGGAGGCCCCCGCCAGCGTCGCGCGCGAGGCGCTGGAGGCCACGATCGCGACCCTCGACACCAACTCCGACCCGCGCGCTGCGCTGCGCGCGCTAGGCCGAGTCCAGCGCGAGCTCCGCTACGAAGAGCTGGCGGACCTGGCCGCGCTCGCGCGCGCTCGCCTGACCCCTCCCCCTCTCGACGCGCCCGCTCCCGCGCTCGATCTGGAGCGGCTCGAGCGCTCGCCCCTGGCCCCCTGGTGGCGAGGGCCCGGCGAGGCCGCCCTCGCCTGGCGCCTCGACCGGCCTCA
>CALDQK010000372.1 GCA_937911525.1 uncultured bacterium | reverse complement strand
ACGCAGCTTCTCGCGGCTGGCGGCGCGCACGTCGACCCCGTCGAAGTGGACCTCGCCGTGGATCTCGACCCCGTTGCCGGGCTCGATCAAGCGCAGCAGGGCGCGCCCGGTCGTGGTCTTGCCGCAGCCCGACTCGCCCACGAGCCCCAGGGTCTGGCCGTTCCAGACCTCGAACGAGATCCCGTCCACGGCGCGCACGTAGTCGACCACCGAGCGGAAGAAGCCGCGCCGGACCGGGAAGTGCACCTTGAGGTCCTTGACCGTCAGGATCGGATCCCCGGGCGGGTCGATCAGCTTGGGCCGACCGGCCGTCTCGAGCTTCTTCAGCTCGGAGGGGGGGACGTCCTTCTCGACGATGTGGAGCCGGTGCTCCTCGTCGAAGTGGAAGTCCATGAAGGTCGTGGTCGTCGGCAGGCGCCGGTAGGGCGTGTCGAGGGTCGGGCGGCAGGCCAGCAGGCTGCGGGTGTAGGGGTGCTGGGGGTTGCTGTAGAGGTCGAGGACCGGCCCGTGCTCGACCAGGTTGCCGCGGAACATCACCGCCACGTGGTCGGCGATCTCGGCGATCACGCCCAGGTCGTGGGTGATGAACAGGATCGCCATGCCGCGCTGGTCGCGCAGCTGGCGGAGCAGATCGAGGATCTGCATCTGGATCGTCACGTCGAGGGCCGTCGTCGGCTCGTCGGCGATCAGGAGCTTGGGGTTGCAGGCCAGCGCCATAGCGATCATCACGCGCTGCTTCTGGCCGCCCGACATGGTGTGCGGGTAGGCGTTGATCCGCTGCTCGGGGTCGGGGATGTCGACCTCCTTGAAGAGCTGGATCACCCGCTCGCGCGCCTCGTCGACCGAGACGTCCTCGTGGGTCAGGATCGCCTCCATGACCTGATCGCCGACCGTGTAGACCGGGTTCAGCGAGGTCATCGGCTCCTGGAAGATCATGCCGATCTGCCCGCCGCGGATCTTGCGGATCTCCTTGTTGGGCATCCCGATCATGTCGCGGCCGAGGAAGGCCACCTGCCCGCGGTGGAAGCGAGCCGTCTCGGGCGGCAGGAGCTGCATGATCGACATCGCGGTCACGGACTTGCCGGAGCCCGACTCGCCCACCACGCCGAGGGTCTCGCCCTCCTTGATCTGCAGCGAGATCCCGTCCACCGCGCGCACGATCGCGTCGGAGGTGTGGAAGAAGACCTGCAGGTCGTTGATGTCGACGACGACGTCGTCACCCGGCGGGGCCGGCTTGGTGGCAGTCTTGGCGTCACCCATGCGAGTCCTCCTGGCGGAGCAGGGGCGGGATCATAGCCCCTAAGCCCTTTGCGTGCCTCGCTCAGAGTCCGAAATGGGGAGCTCTCGCCGGTCCTCTCGCCTCCGTCCACTGGGAACCAATAAAACGGGCCGAAGGGTGCTTGCCTGTGCCCCTCGGCCCTATACCGGCAATTGCGTGACGCTCGCGGCGTTTAAGCCTGCGTTCTCAGGTTGGGACTCCGTTCTTCCCTTGAACTAACCAGGCATGTGGCGCCCGGTGTCGGATTCGAACCGACATCTGAGTCCTGGATTCGCAGGCGCTTGATCGAGCGATTCCGGCAATGCTGAGTCTGGAGATCCAGTTTCAGCTTGAGTGGCCTCCGCTCAGCCGCGGTGTTCCGACAGACCCAGTTGTTGGGCCCGTGTCTACCAGTTTCCACCACCCCGGCACGAGTTGTCGGGGGCAGGACTCGAACCTGCACGTCGAAACGGACTGAGTTTCCGCCTGAATAGGAGTTTGAGCGTGAGCTTGTCTCCGTCGTTAAAGGGTCTATTGAAAAGCGCTCCCGCCCGTCGCCCAAGAGCGACAGCCAGCGCGCCCCACTAAAGAGCAGCCAACGTGCAACCCGCCCTGTCGAGGCGCTCTCCAATCGTGCCTCAGAGGGAAGTGAGGGTAAGTCGGCTTGCGCGCTCCAAGTGTCGAGGCGTGGAAGGCATCAAATCCCGCAGCGCAAGACGCGGCCGAACCTCCCGGGGCCCAAAGATGGGGGGGGCTGGGGGGGGGGCGCAGCCCCCCCAGAAGACACAGACCGGCGCGAGGGGGACCCGGTCCCTTAACAAGGGTCGGGTCCCCCCAGCGCCAGGAGCGCCAAGGACCCGCCGGGCCCCTCAGCCCCGATTCGGGAGGACAGGCCGGGAGGGCCGTGCAGGAGCGTGGGTGCTCATGCACGGCCTGTCCGAGCGCAATCCGTGTCGCCGCAGGCGACGAGGCCCGCGAAGCGGGCCACCGAATCTAGGGCTGGTTCCCCAGCAGGAAGCGGAACAGGCGCTCGCCGACCTCGCGCCGCGGCGCGTCGCTGGCGTTCGCCTTCTCCCGGGCGAACTTGGTCGCCTGGGCGAGGCGCTCGATCCGCTCGAGCAGTTCGGCCTTGCGGGGCGCGGGGATCGCGCCGCTGTGCTTGACCGTGATCCAGTTACCGACCGCGACGTCCTCGCTGATCAGCTGGGTCTGGGCCGGGTGCTCCGGCGTGGCCGGGTAGAGCACGATCGGCCGCTGGACCTTCTTGGTGCGAGTGGTCTGGGTCGGCTCGGTCTTGAAGAGCGCGCTCTGCTCGTCGTAGGTCCACTCCTCGCTCTGGTCGAGGACGGGGATCTTGTCGACGAAGGTGCGCAGGTCGTTCAGCTGCTTCTCGAGGAAGAGCAGGTAGGTCGCGGGGACCTGCTCGAGCAGCGTCTCCCCGTCGATGACCAGGTCGGCCGTGGCCTGGGTGTTGGCCCAGTCCTTGGTCGCGGTCACGTCGAAGAGCTCACCCAGCAGGCGCCCAGCGCGACGCAGCTCGGAGGCCGCGTTGACCTGGACCCGCTGACGCTCGGGCGGGTAGTGATCCCCGTCCTCGTCCTTGGGCTGATAGCTCTTGGCGAAGCCGTTCAGCAGCCCAGCCTTCTGGAGCGAGTGGTGCATGCGCGTGATCTCGCCGTGGACGCGCGACTTGGTCGACTTCTCGATGGCGAGGACCTGGTTCAGCTTGGTGGTCATCGTCTGACCTCGTTCCTTGCGCCCGGCTTGGCGGGGGGCGCGCTCCGCTTCGTTCTTCTTCGTTCGTTCTTGCCCGCTCTTACGCGGCCGCGCGCGCGACCTGTCAACTCGCGATTGCTACCGTGTCGGCGATGCTGAACCGCGCCGCCCTCTTGCTCTGCGCCCTCCTCCCCTGCGCGCTGACCTCGGCCAAGGACCCGCCTGCCGAGCGGCTCGTGCGCTATCGCACCGGCGCGCCGATCGACTCGCGCGTCACGCCGCGCGGGCCGGCGCTGGTGCTGATGGGCGGCGGACGCGACGTGGACGCCGCCTTCCGTTGGTGGCGCCCCTTCGTCGCCGGCGGGGACGTGGTCGTGCTCCGCACCAGCGGCGGCGACGGCTACAACGACTACCTGTTCCGCG
>CALDQK010000371.1 GCA_937911525.1 uncultured bacterium | reverse complement strand
TCCTCGGGGTGGAGCAGGTCCGCCGAGTGGCTCGAGAAGCGGAGCCGCGTCTGGCGCAGGCGCTCGCTCACCTGCTCGGGGCCGAAGAGCGCGACGCTCGCGTCCGCGGGCAGGTGATCCAGGAGCGAGGCCCGGTCGGCGCGCGCCAGGTCGCGCAGGTCGCTCGTCGAGAGCAGGGGCAGCTCGTAGCGCGTCAGCTCGCCCGTCGAGCGCTGGCTGGCGGGGTCGAAGCTGCGCAGCGACTCGACCTCGTCGCCGAAGAGGTCGACGCGCAGCGGCGCGGCCGCGCCCAGCGGGTAGAGGTCGAACACGCCGCCGCGCAGGGCGAACTCGCCGGGGGCCTCGACCAGGGTCCGCCGCTTGTAGCCGTGATCGACCAGGCGGTGCGCCCACTCGTGGGGGTCGAGCTCCTCGCCGACCGCGATCGCGCCCATGGTCCGCTCGAGCCGCGCCCCGCCCGGGAGCTGCTGGAGGAGGGCCGTCGCGCCGCTGACGACGACGGGCGCGCGCTCCTCGCGCAGGGCCTGCAGCACGCGCAGCCGCGCGCCGAGGGAGCCGTCGCCGCTCTCGCCGCTGGCCGGGTCGCTCGAGAACAGGCCCAGGCTGGGGTTGAGCAGCACGGGGCGCTCGGGCAGGAGCAGGTCGAGGTCCTCGACCAGCCGGCGCGCGCGCTCCTGGTCCTGCACCACCAGCAGCAGGGGCCGCTCGGCCGCGACGGCCGCCAGGAACACCGCCTGGGCCGCGCCGCGCAGGCCGCTGGCCGCGACCGCCTTGCGCTCGGCCAGGGTCGCGAGCGTGCGCGCGAGCGCCGGCGCCACGCTGCCCGCCGTGATCAGGGCGCGCAGGTCGCGGGCGAGCAGCTCGCTCGTGTCGGAGTCGTCGGAGACCGCCATCGGGCGCGATTCTACGGGCGGGGGCGCTTGCGCCTCATGTGGCAACGAGAGAGCGGACTCGAGAGCGACTTGCGGCACCGGCGACCTCCGGGGGGAGGTCGCGAGACGGCGCGGGCGGGTTGGGCTGTCAGTCGTCCTGGGAGCGACTTGTCCAGTAGCCAGGCTGTTGGCGATCGTGAGCAACCGCGAGGACGACGAACTCGGGCTCAGTCAGGTAGACGAGGTGATAGGGGAAAGACCGAAGGCTCAGTCTGCGCGCGCTCAAGCGGCCTTCGGGACCCGGGATCGGATGGCCCAGGCCCGGGCGGCGTTCGAGTGCCTCCACGCAACTTTGGGCTTCCTGCAGGAAGCGCTCACCCAGGCCCAGGCGAATCTCTTCGTAGTGCTAGCCGCCGCCAAGGCCTCTTCTAGGGCCTCTTCTCGGAGATTCCAGAGGCTCACTTGCCGCGCTTGAGTCGCTCCCGAGCCTGCTCGAAGGCTTCCTTGGCGGGAATCAGCTTTGCTGTTCCTGCGCGCACTTCGTCCGCCCTTCGAATCAGCTCTTCGACCCAAGCTTCGGGATCCGAGTCACCGTGGGCGTCGAGGCTCTCTGCCAGGCGAAGGACAAGGCGCGCTCGCTCCGACTGGGGCAGTTCCAGTGCACGCTCGAGCAGTTGCTCTGCGGGTTCCGTCATATGGAGATCCTAGCTCCGTGCGAGGGCGACGTCACTGGTTGAAGTGGGTGCTCACGGGCCTAGATGTCCATGACGCTGGCCTTGGCCTCCTTCTTGGACTTCTTGTTCGCCTTCTTCTGTTTGCCCTTCTTGGACTTCTTGTTCGCCTTCTTCTGCTTGCCCTTCTTCTGCTTGCCCTTCTTCTGCTTGCCCTTCTTGGGCTTCTTCTTGGGCTTCTTCTTGGGCTTCTTCTTGGGCTTCTTCTTGGCCTTCTTGCGCTCGTTCTTCTTGGCCTTCTTGCGCTCGTCCTTCTTGGCCTTCTTCTTCCCCTCCTCCTTGGCCGCGCGCATTCGCTCCTTGCGCAGGGTCTTGCGTACCTCGCGCAGGGCCTTGCGCGCCTTGCGGTTGGCTTCGAGCGCGTCAGCGAGCTTCTCGTCCGACTCCTCGAGCTGGCGCTCGGCTTCGTCGATCGCCTCCTCGAGGTCGTAGACGACCTTCTGGGCCGGCGCCGGGATCGGGGCGGTCGGCCCCAGGGGCAGGATCAGGGCTGCGAGCAGGGGCAACAGGCTGGGCATGGTGGGCTCCTCCACCTCTGCGATGGCAGCGGGAGGGGAGGAGCGCAAGCTCGCGCTAGAAGGGCAGGCGCACCTTCGACCCCGCCTTGAGCGAGAAGCTCCACTCGAGGGTCTGCTCGCCGCGGGGGGCGAGCTCGACGACGCGGCTCAGGAAGCCGTGCTCCTCGTCGCGCTCCCAGCCGCTCGCCTCGACCTTGACCTCGACCGCGTCGATCTCGCTGATCGGGTAGCGCTCCTGGACGAGCACCTTCTTGACGTCCGTCGAGAGGTTGCTGAGGTCGATCCGCAGGCTGCGCTGCAGGTGCTGCGTGCCCGTGAACAGGGTCGAGTCGCGCTCGTTGCGCTCCTCGCGCCGGACGCGGATCGCGTCGTCGGGGCCGAAGCCGAGCTCGAAGGGCTCGCCCGCGGCCACGAAGTCGAGCTTGCTCCGCCCGACGAGCTGCTCGCGCCCGCCTTCGCCGCGCGAGAGCCGGACGGGACCGGCCAAGAGGGGCAGGTCGCCGCTGAGGGTCGCCGTCGCGCGCAGGTGCGCCACGGGCGAGACCTCGGGCAGGCACACCCGCACCAGGCCGGCGCGCAGGGTGCGCGTGCCGGTCGCGACCCGGAAGGGCTGGCCAGTCGAGGGCAGGTCGACGGGTTCGCTGGCCCGCAGGGTCAGGGGCTCACCGCCGTCGTCCACCCCCGGCATGTCGTCGGTCGCGCGCTTGCCGCGCCCGAGGCCTGCCAGCTGCACCGCCTCGTCGCGGGCGGCCACGACCACCTCGCGCTGCTCCTGGGCGCTCTTCTCGCGCGTGCGCAGCAGGTCGTCGCTGACGTTGGGCGCCTGGGCCGCGCGCCCGGGGCGGGCGGTCGAGAAGGCGGCCTCGACGCCGCGCCAGTCCTCGCCCGTGGCCTGCCAAGCGGTCGCGAAGGTCGTGACCACCAGCTCGCCCTCGGGCGCCTCGTCGCTCTCGCGCTCGAGCCGGACCAGGTGCTCGGGGCGCCACAGGGCGCAGGGGGTGCGGTAGGTCAGCTCGACCTCCACCTCGCCCGCCTGCTCGACCTCGAGCTGGACCTGGACCGCGGCCTCCCAGCGCGAGCGGCTGGCGCTCGCGATCTCGAGCCGCTGCTGAGCGGCCTGGCGCTCGTCCTCCAGCTTGAGCCTCAAGGTGTAGGCGCCGGCCTCGGCCTCCAGCGCGCCCTTGGCGTCGGCGACCAGCGCCGCGCGGGCCTCGCGCCAGCCCGTGTCGTCGGCGCCGATCCCCTGGGGCACGCGCGTGACCCCGGCGGCCCAGGCGCCGCTCAGGCGCTCGACTCGGCTCAGCTGGGCGCGGCAGCGCTCCTGCCCTTGCTCGGCGGCGCCGAGCCGGCGCTCGGCTTCGCGCAGGGCGTCCTGGGCGGCGGCGGCCTGCTCGGGCGGCGGGGGCAGCGCGTCCAGCCGGCGCAGCACGCGCGCGCCCAGCAGGGTCACCCCCGCGCCGTGCGGCTTGGCCCGCAGGCTGCGGTCGTCCACGAAGGGGGTCACGCCCTCGATCGTCTGCCAGCTCTTGCCGGCGGGCACGCTGAGGGTCGCGCGCCGGACGACCTCGGCCCGGTCCTCGAAGAAGGTCACCTGGATCGGGCGGCTCTCGGCGCCGCGGGTGTGCTCAGTCACGGCGGTTGCCTCCCACCACCTCGCGCTTGGCCGGCAGCTCGAGGGCGTAGCTGAAGCGGAGCTCCTGGCTCCCGCCGGCGGGGAGCTCGACCTCCCAGCGCAGGCCGCCCTTGACCCGCGCGTCGCGCTCGCGCTGCTCGTAGGGCTCGGCGGCGGGGCTGCTCTCGAGGAGCTGCGCCTCGAGGTCGTCCTCGCCCTCGGCCACGACCGGGACCCGGTCCACGACCACGATCCGCGCCGGCACCCCGAGCGAGCTGCGCAGCTCGATCGTGACGTGGTGCACGACGCGGGTCGTCTTGCTGATCATGCCGGAGCTGGACTCCTCGACCTTGACGTTGCGCGCCACGCGCACGCGGTCCTCGGTCCCCAGCCCGAGCTGGATCGTGCCGCCGCGCCCGACCTTGCTCAGGGGGCTGGTCGTGAGCAGCGAGCCGTCGAGGTAGACGTCGGCGGGCCCGCCGAGGAGCGGCGCCTCGAGGGGGTTGGTCAGCTCGGCCTCGCGATAGACGGCCCCCTCCTCCTCGACCGGGACGGTGCGCAGGACCTGACGCAGGTCGGCCTCGAGGTCGAGCAGCGAGACCCGCGTCAGCGAGCGCTGGCTGGGCACGTCGAAGAGCCCGAGCGCGCGGTAGGTGTGGTCGAAGCGGCCGCGCTCCGAGAGCGGGTCGCGGCCGTAGGCCGGCGGGCTGAGGTCGTTGACGCGCCCCTGGGGCGCCGACTCGCTCGGGGCGCGCCGCAGCTTGCCGCGCTGGGAGGAGCCGGCCCCGCGGCCGCGCAGCTCGAGCGCGTCGAAGTCCAGCCAGGCGTCGGCCGGCTCGAGGGCCTCGGGGGCGGGCTCGGGCTCGGGCGGCAGCCCGCCGCCGCCGCCGAGGCCCTCCTTGGCGAACTCCTCGTCCGCGAAGGCGCGCTTCTTGGACATGCTCCGGCTGCGCAGGGCGCCGCGGCCGGACTTGGCCACCTTGTCGCGCATGGGCGCGGCCTGGGCCGGCAGGGGCGGGCCTCCCGGGGGCGCCGCGCCGGCGAAGTCCATCGCGATCTCGGGCGCGGGCTCGCAGAGATCGTCCAGCTCCATGGGCACTTCGTTGGGCGGGGGCGGGGGCGGAGCCGGCTTGGCCTCGGGGCGCGGCTTGGGCTTCGCGGGCCGAGGGGTGGGCTGGGCCAGGGCCTCCTCGTAGGCGCTGAACAGGGCGTCGAGGCCCTCGGGCGGGGGACGGTAGCCCTTGGTCTTGGGCGGCTGGGCGCGACCCAGGCGGAGGGAGCGCAGCTCGGGCAGGCACGCGTCGCTGACCAGGTCGGCCGTCGAGAGGGCCAGCTCGACCTCGCGCCAGTCCTCGCCCGTGGCCTGGGCCACGAAGGCCTGCAGGGCCCAGCGCGCGCGCTGGCCGCCGGCCTCGATCCGCGCCTCGTAGGCGGGCCACCAGCGGGCGGCCTGGACCACGTAGACCAGGCTCAGCGCCTCGACCGGCCCGCCCCCGGCCAGGCGGAGCGTGACCTGGCGCTGGCGCGCGTCGCTGGGGACCCCCTGTCGCTCCTGGACGGCGAGGGCGGAGAGGTCGCGCTCCTGCACCTCGAGCTGGCCCTCCAGCGCGCTGATCCGCTCGTCGAGGTCGCCCAGGGCGTCGCCGAGCAGGGTCGCGGCCGCGAGGCCGTCTCGGACGCGGGCGTGGGGCTGCTCCTCCAGCCGCCCCAGGCGGAGGTCTGGCTCCAGCCCCGCCAGGCGCTC
>CALDQK010000370.1 GCA_937911525.1 uncultured bacterium | reverse complement strand
TTCAGCTTCGAGTCCGACTGGATCGAGCTCGAGCCAGCCGAGCCGCTCCGCTTCGAGCTGCGGGTCATCGACGAGGACCTGACCACCAACGAGCTGATCACCGAGACCAAGGACCCCGTCGAGCTGCCCGCCGCGGCGCTCGGCCCCGAGCCGACCAGGCACGAGGTCCCCTTGCGCACGATCGGGCTGGGCAACGCCAAGACCCTGGGGGTGACCCGCGTCCGGATCACGGGCCCGAGCGTCGAGCTGGGCGTGGTCGCCCTCCCCCGCCGGGACGAGCCCGACGACGAGTCGCGCGCCCTCGTGCGCGAGCTCTTCGCGGGGCTCCTCGCCCAGGAGCCGCCGCGCGACCCCGCCGCGGCGCGCGCGCTGGCGAGGATCCTGAAGGGGCTGCCGGAGCGGGCAGACGCCAGGGCTCGCCGCTCCACCCACACTCGCCTGCGGAGGGTCCTGCCCAAGCTGGCGGGCCAGGTCGAGGGCCTGCGCCAGCGAGCGGTCGACGTGGGCGCCCTGGAGTCGGTCCACGAGCAGCTGCCGAAGCTCGCCCAGGCGTGCGCCGCGCGGGCTGAGGACGCTCACTACGGGGAGCACGCGCGGCGACTGGGCGAGACCTGCGCGCGGAGCGCCCCCAGCGACGCCAAAGGGCTCGACGCGCTGGACGCCGAGCTCCTCGCGGCGGGAGTGCCGATCGACCTCCTCGCCTCTCGCCCCCCCTGGCTCGAGGACCTCAACGAGCAGCTCAGCGCGCTGCTGCGCGACGTCCGCCGCGCCAAGCGGGGGCTGGGCCACAGAGGGGCGCTCGGTGACGGGCTGCTCGCGCTGCAGGCCGAGCTGCGCCGCGAGCTGGGCGAGGCCAAGTGAGCGAGGGCTGGAAGACTCTCCGCTCGCTCCCTTTCGTGTGCCCATGAGCCATGTCCCGACCCCCCAACGACAGATCCGCGCTCGCTACGACGAACGCACGATCCGCGTCTACCAGGCCTACAACGACGCGATCGCCGAGGCGGCCCTCGCCGCCCAGACCTTCGTGGCGCCCTTCAGCCGCACCCGCATGACCTGGATCAAGCCCTCCTTCCTGTGGATGATGTATCGCTCGGGCTGGGGCCAGAAGGACCCAGGCCAGCGGCGGGTGCTCGGGATCGACCTCACCCGCGAGGGCTTCGAGTGGGCCCTGCGTCACGCCAGCCTCAGCCACGGGGACCAGGTCGACACAAGCAAGCCCGTGCGGGTCCAGTGGGACCCCGAGCGGGACATCGACCTCGCCCGCCTCGAGCACCGCTCGATCCAGATCGGGCTCAAGGACGAAGCCGTGCGCCGCTACGTGGACGAGTGGATCGTGGGCGTCGAAGAGGTGACCGAGCTGGCCCACGAGGTCCAGGCCACCCGCGACCCGGCGCTCTTGCCCGAGGAGCGTCCCTATCCCGTGCCCAGCGACATCGCGCTGCTGCTCGGAATGTAGCCCTCGTCATCGCCGTGCCCGCCTGACTTGCCCAGACCCTTCGGGCCCCACCCTCGCGAGGCGAGGGCGTCCACACGTGGCGCCAAAGGGAGGAAGGCAAGAAGTGAGGAATGTCAGGAAGGCTCCGGCTGCCGGACAGGCGAGAGCAGCCACTCGGAGAGGCGCAGGCTGTGACGACAGGTTCAAGCGGTCTCCGACCGTCCTCGCAGAGAAGGGTCCTTCGCAGTCGCGCTGCACGATTCGCACAGCGAAGCCTCTGCGAAAACTCTGCGTCCTCTGCGCCTCTGCGGTGAATCGATCGTCCTTGCGCTTCCGCCTCGTCCATCCCAGGCGAAGTTCCGCGACAGCCTCTCGGGCGCGGGCACGGGCGCGCAGGCCCGCAACAGTCGTCGGTCAGGAACCAGCCCCTAGTCGGGCAGGCCGGCCTGCTGCAGCTTGGCCACGATCCGCGCGTAGCCCTGGACGGCGTTGCGCGGGCCCGTGGGCTTGCCGCTCGCGTCGAACTCGACCCCGGGGAAGCTCGCCTGGTCGCGCGTCGCCGAGGCGTCGCCGCTCAGGCGCTGATAGGCGCGCAGGGCCTTGGGCAGGCGGGAGTCGCGCCAGGGGCGGAAGGGGCGGCCGCCGCGGCGGGTCGCCCGGTAGGTGCAGGCTCGGGTCGCGCGCTCGATCGCGGCGACCAGGTCGGCGCGCCACAGGGAGCGGGCAGGCCAGGTGGAGACCTTGGGCTGCCAGCCGCGCGCCGCCGCGACCTCCTGGATCGCGCCCGCGACCAGGCAGGTCGCCATGTAGGGGGCGTTGACGTAGAGGCTGTAGACCAGGGTCTGCAGCCAGAGGTCTCCTCCCACGACCTGGTGCATGGGCCCGTAGTCGCCCGCAGCCGGGCGCAGGGCCGGATCGCTGAACATGCTCGGATACTTGCGCTTGGCGGTGACCCGGACCCGGTGGCGGAAGAAGCGGGTGAAGAGCTCCGCCGTCTTGAACTCGTATTGGCACTGCTGCACGACCGGGTCGCGCCCCGCCGCGCGCCAGCGGCGGACCCAGGCCTGCGCGCCGGGGCTGTCGTCGCGCTCGCGGAAGGGCCGCCCCAGGCCGCCCGGGCGGAACACCTCCTCGAACTCGCGCCAGACCACGTCGTGCGCCGTCCCGCGCGACTTGCGCAGGGTGCGTCCGCCTACGACGAGGCGCGTGTCCTTGGCGCGGCGCTGGGCCGGCAGGTCCACGCCCACGCCCCGCACGAAGACCCGTCGAAAGGTGCGCGGGTGGTTGGCCCGCACGTAGGCGAGGAAGTCCTGCAGCTTGCCGTGGATCAAGGTCCACTGACCGATCCCGAAGCTCACGACCGCGCTGTCCCAGAGGTTGACCGAGTCGTAGCCGCCCTCGGCGTCTGCCACCCCCTGCAGGATCACGTGGCGCGGGTCGTCCGTGCTCTGGACGCGGAAGCGGTGCTTCCCGCCCACCTGCGCCACGGGCGCCGGATCTCGGCTGGCCGGGTGGGCGAGGGCGAGCGAAGCACTCGCGAGGACGAGGGCCGGGACGAATCGAGTGGACATCAGCGCTCCCTGGGTCGACTCGGACCTATCAAGCCGCGCGCCACGCCCTAAGTCGTCCCCCCGCCTGCGAGCGCCTGCGGGGTGGCCTGCTCAGACTCCTTTCAAAGCCCCCTCCACGCCCGGATCCTGACGGCGCTGCTAAGGTCCGGCCCATGTCCCCCACGGGCTCCGACCTCCCCCCGCTCCGCCTGCGCGGCTGCCGGGAGCACAACCTGGCCGGCTTCGACCTCGAGCTGCCGCGCGGGCGCTGGATCGCGATCGGCGGGCCCTCGGGCTCGGGCAAGACCTCGCTCGTGTTCGACACGATCGTGCGCGAGAGCCAGCGCCGCTTCCTGGGCTCGCTCTCGGCGCGGGCGCGCCACTTCCTCGGCAAGCTGGGTCGCGCCGACCTCGAGGGCGTCGAGGGGCTCCCGGTCACGATCGCGGTCGGCGCCGGCACGATCACGCGCAACCCGCGCTCGACCGTCGGCACCCTGAGCGGGCTCTCGCCCCTGCTGCGGCTGCTCTTCGCCCGCGGCGCCGAGGACCCAGGCGGCGAGCCGCTCACGCTCAGCCACTTCAGCTTCAACCACCCCCTCGGCGCCTGCGCGGCCTGCAAGGGCCTCGGCGTGGAGGACTTCGTCGACCCCGCGCTGCTGGTGGCCGAGCCGGCCAAGTCGATCCGCGCGGGGGCCCTGCGCCCGACCCTGCCCAACGGCTACACCGTCTACAGCCAGGTGACCCTCGAGGTCATGGACACGATCTGCCGCGCCCACGGCTTCGACGTCGACACGCCCTGGCGCGACCTGAGCGAGGACCAGCGCCAGGTGATCCTGTTCGGGACCCGCGCGCTCAAGGTCCCCTTCGGCAAGCACAGCCTCGAGTCGCGGCTCAAGTGGGAGGGGATCACGGCCCGCCCGCGCGAGGAGGGCTACTACCGCGGCTTGATCCCGGTCCTGCAGGAGACCCTGGCGCGCAACCGCAACCCCAACGTGCTGCGCTACGTGCGCTCGGTCGCCTGCAGCGCCTGCGGCGGCAGCCGCCTCGAGCGCCCTGGGCGCGAGGCCCTGCTCGCGGGCCGGACCCTGCCCGCCCTCCTCGAGCGGCCCGTCGCGGACCTCGGCCACGACCTGGCCGTCCTCGCCAGCGACCCCGTCGGCGCGGCCCTCCGCCCCGAGCTCACCGCGCGCCTGGAGCGAATGGTGCGCCTCGGGCTGGGGCACCTCGCCTTGGCTCGGGAGAGCACGACCCTCTCGGGGGGCGAAGCCCAGCGGCTGCGGATCGCCAGCCAGCTCGCGGGCGGCCTGTCCCGCCTGGCCGTGGCCCTCGACGAGCCGACCCTCGGGCTCCACCCCGGCAGCCAGGCCGGGATGAAGCTCGTGCTCGAGGAGCTGCGCGCGCTCGGGAACACGCTCCTGGTCGTCGAGCACGACCCCGACATGGTGCGCAACGCCGACCACTGGGTCGCCCTCGGGCCGGGGGCCGGCTCGGAGGGCGGGCGGCTGCTGCACGCCGGCCGGCCGCCGGCCTCGCCCCTGGGGGAGGTGCCCCCCCCTCGCGCCGCTCCCCGCTCCGGCGGCGGCGCGATCCAGCTGCGCGGCGCAACCCTCCACAACCTGCGCGAGGCGGACCTCGAGGTCCGCCTCGGCGCGCTGACGGTGGTGCTCGGGCCCTCGGGGGCCGGCAAGAGCTCGCTCGTGTTCCAGACGCTGCTGCCGGCCCTCCAGGGCGAGCCAGGCGGCCCCTACCGCGAGCTGAGCGGAGTCCCCCCGGGGCTGCGGGTCCGCGCCCTGGACGCCAGCCCGATCGGGCGCACCCCTCGCTCGACGCCCGCGACCTACACCGGGCTGCTCGACCTGCTGCGCAAGCGCTTCGCGAAGCTCCCGGCCGCCAAGGAGGCGGGCCTCGGCGCCAGCGCCTTCTCCCACAACACCAAGGCCGGCCGCTGCCCGAGCTGCGAGGGGCTGGGCTTCGAGCGGATCGGCCTGCACCTGCTCGAGGACGTCGAGCGACCCTGCGGCGCCTGCGAGGGTCAGCGCTACGCGCCCGCGGTCCTCGCGGTGGAGCTACAGGGCAAGAGCGTGGCCGAGGTCCTCGCGCTGCGGGTGCACGACGCGCTGGCCTTCTTCGCCGAGGACCCGCCCCTCTACGCCCTGGTCGAGGCCCTCGACCAACTGGGGCTGGGCTACCTGACCCTGGGCCAGTCCTCGACCACCCTCAGCCGCGGCGAGGCGCAGCGCGTCAAGCTGGCCACCCTGCTGGGCAAGCCCTCGCGGGAGCCTGCGCTGGTGCTCCTCGACGAGCCGAACCGGGGGCTGCACCCCGCGGACGTCCAGCGGCTGCTGGGCGCCCTGGACGGCCTCTGCGCGGCGGGTCACGGCGTGCTCGCCATCTCGCACCACCGCGCGCTCTGGGCCGCGGCCGACCACCGGGTCGGCCTGGAGGCGGGGGTCGCGACCCGAGCTCCTGAGCTGAGCTGGGAGCCCCTCTCC
>CALDQK010000369.1 GCA_937911525.1 uncultured bacterium | reverse complement strand
CGGACCTCCGCCAGGCTCCCCTCGCGGACCTCGTCTCCCTCGCTGAAGAGCAGCCGCTCGGCGACCCGGCGGGGCTCCCAGCCGAGCTCGTCGAGCCGGTCCCAGTCGCTCATGCGAAAGGGAGTCAGGGGCACCCCCGAGTAGCCGGCCAGCCACAGCCCCTCGCCCAGCTCCTGGACTCGACCGTGCAGCGAGCGGAAGAGCCCCTCCTGCTCGAGCTGGAGCAGGGTCGGCTCGACCGCGGCCCAGTCGTCGTTGCCCAGCACCCCGCTCAGCGCCACGCCCGCCTCGGCGAGCGCCACGAGCTCAGGGCGGAGGGTCTCCGAGAGGAAGCGCCGCTGCTGCCGAACCGGCCCGGCGCCGCCCCCCGAGCTGTGGGGCAAGAGGTCCCCCCCCAGCCACACGCCCGCCACGGCCTCTTCGCGCGCCCGCGCGAAGAGGGCGCGGTAGCTCGGCAGGTGTCCGTGCAGGTCGGTGGCGAAGAGGAAGCGCTTCACTCTGCTCTCGAGGCCGGGCTGCTGGGCTTCGGGCGCTGGGCTCCGGAACGGAGAAGGGCGAGCCGAAGCTCGCCCTTCCTGAAGACCACTAGCAGACGAAGAGGATTACTCGATCGCCGTCAGGGTGGTGGTGGTCTTCATGTTGTTGCCCTCGCTGACGGACTTGACGTACATCGGCCAGGTGTGGGTGCCGTTCTTCTGGGGGACCCACGACTTGCTCTTCATGCCGTTGGCCTCGGTCTCGGTGACCATGCACTCCCACTTCTGACCAGCGATCTCGACCTCCTCGGTCGAGGTCTTGGCCTCGGGGGCGTCGGTCTTGGGCGCGTCGCCGGTGGGCTCCGCCGCAGCGGGGGGCCACTCGGCCTCGGGCTGCGCCATCTCCTTGTCGCCGGCCATGATGATCATCTGGTACTTGAGCTTGCCGTCCATGACGTCAGTGACCTTGTACTTCATGGTCGACTTGGTCGTGTTACCGGCCATCTCGGTCGCGGTCTCGTAGACGTAGACCTGACCCTTCTTGACGTGGCTGATGTCCACGCCCTTGACCGCGGGCTCGCCGCCCTCGTCACCGCCGTCGGTCTTCTCGCCGCCGTCGGTGGCCTCACCAGTCTTCTCGCCGCCGTCGGTGGCCTCACCGGTCTTGGCGTCGCCAGTCTTGGCATCGCCCGTCTTGGCGCCGGTCTTGCCGCCATCGGCCGGGCAGCCGAGGAGCAGGCTTGAGAGACCGAAGACCGCGACCGCACTAAAAAGCTTACGCATCTTCCTCACTCCTTAAGTGATTCTCGTGTCGGCTGACCGGACGCCGGTCACCCATGGGCGGATGAATCTCTGCGATGCCCCCGGGCTTTGCAACCCCCCTTCGGACACTTTCCCGATATCGGGCCAACTCGTCAGAGAAGGGTCAAAGCGAGGACCTCGACGGGGTCGGGCCCCCCGGCCGTCCCTATGATCCCCCGCCGCCCCAGGAGCCCCCTTGGATCCCCTCCTCGCCAAAGACGAGCCCGTCCCCCCCTACAGCGCGCGCCAGCTGCTCGGCTTGATCGCGCCCTACTACCTCGAGCACCGCGCGGCGCTGCTCTCGGCGGTCGGGCTCCTGGCCGCGGTCGTGGTGCTCGGCCTCGCCGCGCCCCTGCTCCTCGGCCAGGTGATCGACACCGCCACCGGGCAAGGCGGGCCCGGCGAGCGCCCGCTCTGGATTCCAGCCCCTCCCGGCGCGCGCGGGCTGCTGCTGCTCTCGGCCGGCTTCGTGGTCCTGGTCGTGCTCCGCTTCCTCTGCGAGGCCGGCCTGGGCTTCGTCATGGCGCGGGTCGGGATCGGGATGGTGATCCAGCTCAAGGAGGACCTCTTCCGCCGCGTGCTGACCTACGACCCCGGCTTCTTCCGCGACATGCCGCCCGGCAAGCTGATCGCCCGGGTCGAGTCGGACACCGAGGCCCTCAAGCAGCTCTTCTCGGTCACCTCGCTCCAGCTCTTCCGCGCGTCCTTCAGCTTCGTCTCGATCTTCGCGGCGATGTACCTCTTCGACGCCGACACGACCCAGCTCCTGGCTCCGATCCTGCTCGGGCTGGCGGTCCTGCTCGCCTTCTACCTGCGGATCGTGCGCCGCTTCTTCCACCGCTCGCGCCGGCTGCTGGCCGCGATCACCGGGCACATCACCGAGTACGTGCAGGGGATCGAGGTCGTCCACCTCCACGACTACGAGCCGGTGGCCGAGGGGCAGCTGCGCGAGCTGCAGCTCGAGCGGCACAAGACCGACGTGATCGCCGACTTCCTCAACTACGGCTTCTGGGGCCTCTTCGCCGGGACCGAGGTCGCGGCGGCCGCGCTCGTGCTCTACGTCGGCGCGGCCAAGGTCGCCAGCGGCGCGATGACGATCGGGACCCTGGTGATCTTCCTGGAGTACCTGCGCCAGGTGTTCCTCCCCATCCAAATGCTGAGCGAGTTCGTCAGCCAGGTGCAGCGCGGCTTCGTCGCCGCGGCGCGGATCTTCGGGATCCTCTCGACCGAGCCGCGCGACGCCCAGGCGCCCGACGCCGAGCCGGACGCCACCCTGCGCGAGGTGCTCCGCTTCGAGGACGTCCACTTCGCCTACCGCCCCGACCGCCCCGTCCTACGCGGGGTCGACTTCGAGCTGCGCCGCGGGCAGAAGATCGCGCTGGTCGGCCCCTCGGGCGGAGGCAAGTCGACGATCGCCAAGCTGCTGCTGCGCTTCCACAGGCCGAGCGAGGGGCGGATCAGCCTCGACGGGCGCGACCTCCACCAGGTCGAGCGCTCCGCCTGGCGAGCCAGGACCGGCTTCGTCCAACAAGACGTGTTCCTCTTCCCGGGCACCCTGGGCGAGAACCTGAGCGTGTTCGACCCCACGGTCGAGGAGTCCCGCCTGCGGGAAGCCTGCCAGGCGGCGCGCGCAGAACGCCTGCTCGAGGCCCTGCCCGGCGGGCTGGACGCCGAGCTGGCCGAGCGCGGCCAGAACCTCTCCCACGGCGAGCGCCAGCTGCTGAGCCTGGCCCGCGCGCTCGTCGACGACCCCCAGCTGCTCGTGCTCGACGAGGCGACCTCGTCGGTCGACTCCGAGACCGAGGCCGCGATCCAGGAGTCCCTCGAGCGGCTGCTCGAGGGGCGCACCGCGCTGATCGTGGCCCACCGGCTCTCGACCGTGCGCCAGTGCGACCAGATCCTGGTCGTCGAGGGCGGCCAGATCGTCGAGCGCGGCACCCACGACGAGCTCTGGGAGCGCGGCGGCCACTACCGCGGCCTGGCCGAGCTCCAGCTGGGCGCCGAGGGAGGTGCGCGGTGAGCTACCTGCGCGCCAAGATGGCCTGGATCGTGCGCGCCTGGGAGGGCAGCAAGCGCTTCCTGCCGGTGCTCTTCGTGTGGACCTTCCTCAGCACGGCGGTCACGCTCGTCTACCCGCTCGTGTTCCGCGAGGTGCTCGAGAAGCTGCGCACCCTGAGCGAGCAGCGCACGGGCGGCGCGGCCCTGCAGTCCGAGGTCCGCACCCTGACCTGGCTCCTGCTCGCGGTCGCGGCGGCGCGCTTCCTGGCGGGCTTCTATCCAGCCTGGCGCGCCTGGGTCAACAGCCGGATCGAGTGGCTGGTCCGCGAGCACTACTTCGCGCGGGTCATGGACAAGGGGCACCGCTTCTTCACCCGCTTCCGCACGGGCGACATCGTCACGCGCCTGACCGACGACATCGCCGGCTACCCCAAGATCGCCTGGTTCTGCTGCTCGGGCTGGTTCCGCGCGCTGGACTCCTTCAGCCGGGTCGCCTTCTGCCTGGCGGTCATGCTCTGGCTCGACCGCTCGCTGGCCCTGTGGTCGCTCCTGCCCGTGCCGCTGATGATCGGCGTCTACCTGCTGCTCAAGTCGCAGCTCAGCCAGGCCGTCGAGGACCAGCGCGCCTCGGCCAGCAAGACCAGCGACGCGCTGGAGGCCTTCTTCTCGGGCGTGACCGTGGTCCAGGCCCACAACGCCGAGTCCCGCCTGGGCGGCGCGCTCTCGGTCCAGCTCGCCGAGCGGGCGGGGCACGAGCTGCGGCTGGCGCAGCTCTGGGTCCTGTTCTCGGTCTTCTTTCAGGCCCTGAACGTGGTCGGGCAGCTGGTGGTGGTCGTCGTCGGCGGCCTGCGCGTCCTGGACGGGACCCTCGACCTGGGCACCTTCTTCGCCTTCTACCTTTACCTGGGCCTGCTGCTCGCGCCGATGCGTTTCCGCCGCGCGCTCGGCTATGTGCCCCAGACCCCGATCCTGTTCAGCGCCTCGGTGCGCGAGAACGTGCTCCTCGGCCGCGAGGCCGACGAGGCGCGCCTCGAGCAGGCGCTGCGCCTCGCGGGGCTCTGGGACGAGGTCCAGGACCTGCCCGAGGGCCTCGACCACGAGCTGGGCCTGCGCGGGACCGGGCTCTCGGGCGGACAGCGCCAGCGGCTCACGATCGCGCGCGCGCTCTACGGCGAGCCCAAGCTGCTCCTGCTCGACGACCTGACCGCCGCCCTCGACGCCGAGAACGAGGAGCGCTTCTGGGAGGCGGTCCTGGCCAAGTGGCCCGACCTGACCGTCCTGGCCGCCACGCACCGCGAGGCGACCGCGCGGCGCATGGACCGCCGGATCGAGCTGGCCCAGGGGCGCCCAGTCTGAGCGCGTCAGCGCGGCTTGAGGTCGAAGTAGCGCGGCTTCTTCTGGGCCGGCTCCTGCGCGGCGCGGCCCGGCAGGGGCGCCACGCGCTGAGCGCCCACCCCGCGCCCGGTCATCAGGGCCTCGATCTCGGCCACCGTCTTGGGGACGCCGTCGCTCAGGACCCGGGCGCCCGTCTCGGTCACGAGCACGTCGTCCTCGATCCGCACGCCGAGGTCCTCGCTCGCGAGATAGATCCCCGGCTCGACGGTCAGGACCATGCCCGGCTCGAGGGGCCGCGAGCGCGGGCCCACGTCGTGCACGTCGAGGCCGAGCCAGTGGCTGGTCGAGTGCAGGAAGTACTTCCCGTAGCCCGCGTCCCGGATCACCTTGCGCGCGGCGCGGTCGACGTCGCCCATGGTCGCGCCGGGCTTGATCGCGCGGATCCCCGCCTCCTGAGCGGCCAGCACCAGCTCGTAGATCTCGCGCTGCCGCTGGCTGAAGCGGCCCGAGGTCGGCACGGTCCGGGTGATATCGGCGGTGTAGCCCGAGACCTCGGCCCCGACGTCCATCACGATCAGCTCGCCCGCCCCGAAGCGGCGCCGGTTGGCCCCGTAGTGGAGCACGCAGGAGTTGGGGCCGGCCCCGACGATCGAGTTGAAGCCCGGGCGCTCGGCGCCGTAGCGGGCGAAGAGGTACTCGATCACCGCCTCCACTTCGTATTCGAACTGCCCCGGCCGGATCGACGAGATCGCCTCGCTCAGCGCGGCGCTGGTCACGTCGCAGGCGCGCTGCAGGAGGGCCACCTCGTGGGCGTCCTTGACCTGACGCAGGCGGCCCAGCACGCCGCCGGGCGAGCGTGCGTCGACCTCGAGCTCGAGGTCCTTGGCGTCCACGCCGTGCAGGTAGAGCGGCCCCTCGTGCTCGGCCAGGGCGGCCTTGATCCGCGCCTTGCGGGTCGCGCGGTCGGCCACCTCGCCGAAGCCCGCGGCCTGGGCCAGCTCGTTGCCGACCGAGAGGCGCGGGCCGTTCCAGGTCTCCCAGCGCTTGCTGACCGGGGGCGCGAAGAGCACGTCCAGCCCGGGACCGAGGAGCATCGTCAGCCCCGGCTCGGCCTGCCCGCTCAGGTAGAGGAAGTGCGGATCGGGCCGGTAGCTCATGATCTCGCTCTCGCCCTTGGGCGCGGCGATCACGACCAGCGCCCCCTTGGGGAGTCCGGCCAGGAGCGCGGCGCGCCGCTGGCGCAGGCGGGCGGGGTCGAAGGCCTGCGCGCGCAGACGAGGCAGGTCGAGGGGCCGCCGGCGCGCGGGCGCGACGTCCTCGTGCTGCTTGGGCGCGGGCGCCTCCTGGGCGCTCGCGGCGCAGGCCAGGAGCGAGAGCGCCAGGACCAGGGCGCCGAAGGGACGGCTAGGACGGGTCATGTGGTCACCTCGCTCAGCCAGGCGAGGTAGGCCTGGCTGCCAGTCGCGATCGGGAGCGCGACCGCCTCGGGGACGTCGTAGGAGTGCAGCTCGCCGATCCGCGCGATCAGCGCGTCCCGACGGGCGGCGGTGGTCTTGATCACGAGCAGGTGCTCGGGGTCGTCGTGGACCTCGCCCTCCCAGCGATAGAAGGAGCGGATCTTGGGCACGAGCTGCACGCAGGCCGCCAGCCGCTCGTCCACGAGGGCGCGCGCGATCGCGGCCGCCTCCTCCTCGCTGGGCGCGGTGCTGAGCACGACGAAGGCGTCGGCGGGGGCGTCGCTCATGGGGTCGCTCCTTCCACCAGCTCGAGCGCGGCCGGCGCGGCGAGGTCGAAGGGCAGCTCGTCCAGCCCGGCCGCAGCCAGGGCGGCGTGCAGCTCTGCGCGCGCTCCCTCGGCGGCGAGCAAGAGCTGATAGCCCTGGCCGAGGTGCCAGCGAGCGACCAAGCCGGCCGCCTCGAGCGCTGCGCGCTGGCGCGCCTCGCGCTCGCAGAGCGGCGGGTCGGCGGGCGCCTCGCGCGGGGCCGGCGGCTGAGCGCGCAGGCCAGCCCCGGGGGCGGCGTCGGCCGGGCGCGAGCAGGCGGGGTCGCAGGCC
>CALDQK010000368.1 GCA_937911525.1 uncultured bacterium | reverse complement strand
GCCGATCAGCAAGTTCCAGAACACCCGCTTCAAGCTGGTCGAGTGCGCGACGGAGGTCGAGGTCGGGCAGGCCTTCCTCGACAAGCTCCTCGCGGCCCACGTGGCCGGCCAGTACCTCGTGAAGGAGTGCTCCATGAGCAAGCTCTGGCACTCGGAGATGATGGGGCGCGTCGTGGACGAGTGCCTCCAGTTCTTCGGGGGCTACGGCTACATGCTCGAGTACCCGGTGACGCGCGCCTACATGGACGCGCGCGTGCAGCGCATCTACGCGGGCACGAGCGAGATCATGAAGGTGATCATCTCGAAGCAGATGGGGCTCTGACGCGGGCCCGAAGGATCGTGCGAGGGCGCGTCGACGGGGGTTCGTCGAGGCGTTCGAGCGCGAGAGGGAGCGCCTCGGGCGCCGGCTTCGCGAACTGCGGACCGAGCGCGAGCTGACTCAGAAGCAAGCGGCCGAGCGCGTAGGGCTCAGCGAGAAGCACCTCCGGCGGATCGAGCTCGGCAAGGCGAACGTGACCCTCGCGACCCTTACGTTCTCGATCGTGTACGGGCTTTCCCTCCGAACCATCGTCGGAGCCTCGACGTGATCGGGTTGCACTTGAACTTCGAAGGGCAGACAGCGACCCTCCGTCACTCCTGATCGCAGCGAGGCCCACCATGTCCGTCACACCCCGTGGAATGAGTATCCAGGAAGCGTACCGCGCGTATAGGAGCGGGAACTTTCAGGTCAACCGCAGGTATCAGCGGAAGCTGGTGTGGACGGTCGAGGAGAAGCAGGCGCTGATCGATAGTGTACTCAGCGGGTACCCTATCCCACTGATCCTCCTGGCGTACGAGGCGCAGCCTGATGGATCGAAACGATTCGAGATCCTTGACGGCATGCAGAGGCTCAACGCCCTGTTCTCCTACGTCGAGAATCGCTTTAGCTGGCGCGGAAGGATGTTCGATGTGAACCAACTTTCCCGCGCGAAGCAGCTTGCAGACGAAGGCGTCTTCGAGGCCTGCACCGACGCAGAGAAGCTTCTAGACCCCTCCCTTTGTGCCAACTTCCTAGACTACACACTCGCCGTTTCGGAGTTTCCATCCGTCGACGAAGCAGCGGTGAACGACATCTTCGGTCGAATCAACTCTTCGGGCCGACAGCTCAGCAGCCAGGAAAAGCGGCAGGCAGGCGTGGTTTCATCTTTTGCCACGGTGGTTCGTGAGATGTCCGCGGAGATTCGCGGAGACGTTTCGAGAGAGACTCTGGACCTTGCAGTCATGCCTGCGATCAGCATCGACGTCGCCGGCGAATCGCCGGAGAACGCGATCAAGGCGGATGAGACGTTCTGGTGCAAGCAGGGAATATTGCGCAGAGGGATGCTGCGTGACTCGGAGGATGAACAACTACTAGCAGACCTGTCGATCTCGGTCCTCATGGGAGAACCGCAGGGATTCAGTGGGAAGCTCTTAGATCAGCACTACGACCCTGACTCCGAGGAGAGCTCCAAGGTTGATGTCGCTCTCAAGGCCTATGGAGCTACCCTACTCAAGCACCATATCGTCGGGACCCTCTCGGTCATCAAGGGTTCCCTTGAGGAGTTCGATGATTCTGCGAATGCGATGCGCAGAATCGTTCACCCAAAGGCTGGTTCCAATCCGATCAAGACGGCATTCTATGCAGTGTTCATGGCGTTCTTTGATCTGTGTGTCAAACAGAGGAAAACGCCCGGTCCCCCGACTGACGTCTGGGGCGCCCTTCGAAACCTCCAGGCGCATCTTGAGATTAGTGCCGGAGCGATTCGAGCTGAGCAGAGGCGTCGCAATGTGTCGATCACGAAAGGTCTGGTCCAGGACCATTTCGTCGACGCTGAGCCCCCTGCACTCGAGCACGGACACGGCGTCGCAATTGAGCTTGAGAACGCTCTGCGCAGGTCCCGGATCGAGACCGCGGCCTTCGAGTGCAAGCAGGGACTTCTTTCACTCGGTCCGAACCGTGACGTCTCAGATGGTCTGCTCGATCGCATCGTCGAGACCCTCTGCGGTATCGCGAACATCGGCCCCGACGCCGATGGCGGCCTGTTCATCGGGGTCTGCGACAATGAGGCCGACAAGCGGCGGGTGGAGCAGCTCGACGGCATACAGGCCGCCCAGATCGCGAGTCGCTTTGTCGTTGGTGTGGACCGCGAGGCAGCAATCCAGGGCATCGGGCTCGAGGGCTACATCCAGCAAATCGCAACGCACATCAAGAACTCTGGCCTCTCCGAGCCGCTCAAATCAGACGTGCTCTCGAAACTGGATTGCGCCACGTATCGGGGGCTCTCCGTTGTCTGCCTCTGGGTCCCAGGGCAGACCCAAGCATCGTCGGTGAACGACGCCGTCTTCGTCCGGGAGGGACCGTCGACGCTCAAGGTGAATGGCCTTGCCCAGACCCGCGCGGTGCTCGGCCGATTCGACGAGAGCTAGCGGGCTGGCTTGGGCTAGCTTCCGCCCCATGCGCGCTCGCGGATGGCTCTGGCGGGGAGGCCTGCTCCTCCTCGCCTTCGTGGCGGCCCTCGTCGCCTTCCGGGCCGGCGCCGTGGTCTCCGATCGGGACCTCGCGGGCGCGCCCCTCCACGTCCACGTCTACTACGCGCTCGGCCTCTTCGTGCTCGGGGGCCTCGACCTCGGCACGCCGACCGGCGGACCGCTCTGGGCGCAGCGGGTCCTCTGGCTGAGCTACTTCGCCGCCCCGTTGATCACGACGGGCGCCGTCGCCGAGGGGGTCGTGCGCCTCCTCCGCCCCGACTGGTGGCTCCGCTGGCGCATGCGCGACCACCTGGTCGTCGTCGGCGCGGGGCGCCTCGGCCTGCTCTTCCTCGAGGGCCTCCCGCGCGACCGCCGGCGGCCCATCGTCGTCGTCGACCAGGAGCGCCCCGAGAGCCTGGCGGCGGAGCTCCGCGAGCGGCTCGGCGTGCTCTGGATTCGCGGGGACGTGCGCAAGCCGGCGACGCTCCTCGCGCTCGCGCTCGGCCGCGCGCGGGGCGTCGTGCTCTTGACGGGCGACGACCTCGTGAACCTCGAGGCGGCGTCCGCCATCCGCGACGCGCACCCGAAGCTGCCGGTCGTCGCGCACGTGGCGGACCTCGGGCTCCGGCGCCGGCTGGCGGAGCTCGGCGAGGAGGACGGCACCTTCAACGCGCATCGG
>CALDQK010000367.1 GCA_937911525.1 uncultured bacterium | reverse complement strand
CCGCCTCCACCGCCGACGGCGCGGCCGGCGGCGCCTCGTCGGCTTTCGGCGGCTCGGCGGTTTTCTCGGAGGATTTCTCGCCGAGGCCGAGGTCGCGCTGATCCTGGGCGAGAGCGCGCGCGCCAGGGCGATCCTGAAGGCGGCGCGCACGCGCCCCCTCCCGAGCGAGCTCGAGGCCGAGCTCGAGCTCCCGCTCCTCGTCGCGCGCGCCCTGCGCCCCCAGGGCAGCGCCAGCGACGAGGGCCTGGCGCGAGACCTGGCCGGGCGCCTGCCGCGGATCGACCCCGCCCTGCGCGCCCGCCTGGCGCGCCTGACGCGGGCCATGCGCCTGAGCGAGGTCGCCTACCCCCTCCCCGTGGCGCGCGACGCCGAGCGAGTCGACCGCCTCAGCGACCACCTGTTCAGCGTGATCGGGGCCGTCGCGCTCCAGCGCCTCGGCAGCGGGGCGCACGTCCTGAGCGACGCGGTCCAGAGCGGCCCCCTCGGCGAGCCCTTCGTGGTCGCCGAGGCCAAGCGCGGCGTGCACCCGCTCTTCAACAGCGCCGCCGGGCTGCACGCCACCCTCAGCAACCTGGGCATGTCGGAGGACGAGCGCGACCGGATCCGCGAGCTGTGGCTGGCGCGGGGCCCCTGGCTGCGGCACCCGACCTACTCCTTGGCCCGCCGCATGATCGTGGACGGGCTGCCGCTCAAGCCCTCGGAGCTGCTCCCGCACCCGGCGCCGCTCGGCCTGCAGGAGGGGCGCCTGCTCCTGGCGCGGGTCCAGGGCGAGGGCTGGCGCGAGGCCTCTCGTCGCGCGAGCCGCGCGCTGGGGCTCGCGGTTCGTCAGCGCCCCGCGGACCTCGACACCCGCCTGGCGCGGGCCGAGCTCTTCTTGCGCATGGCGGCCTGCGTGCGCGCAGGCGGGGAGCGAATGCGCCTCTGGGGTCGCGCGCTGAGCGAGGCGGCCGCCGCCGTGGCCTGCTCGTCGGGCTCGGCCGCGGCGCGCAGCCTCTTCCTCCAGGCCTTGTGGGTCGCCGACGGGGTCGAGTTCGCCCGCCTCAACAAGCCGGACGCCGAGGGCCGACCCTCGCGCTTCGACGAGTGGCTCACGAGCGAGGGCACCTGCCTCAACGCGGCGGACGTGCTCCTGATCCGCGCCCTGCGCAGCGACCAGCCCAACCAGGCCCTGATCGACGCGGGCGCCAGCGCCCCGCGGCGCGCGCTGCTCGCGATCGCGCGGCGGCGGCTCTCCTTCCTGGAGCGCGCCCGCGGCGGCGAGCCCAAGGGCGCCGCCGAGGAGCTGGCGGACCTGCTCGAGAAGCACCGCCAGGCCTCGCCCGAGGCCGAGCAGCTCTGGATCCAGGGTGAGCGCCTGTTGGCCGAGCCGACCCTCGCCCTGCACCGGCTGCTCGAGGGCAAGAGCGCCCTCAGCGCCGAGGACCTGCAGCGGGCCGAGGTCCAGGCGGGCCTCGCGCCGCCCGAGGGGGCCAGCGAGGAGCAGGCGGGCCACCCGGGCCGCCAGGCGGCGGCGGCCCGCGTGCTGCTCCTGCTCGACCACCTGGGCCGGCAGGAGGCGCCGACCCACGCCGGCTGGCTGAGGGGCCGCGAGCTCCTCGAGGAGCTGTGGCGCGAGCGCCCAGGGCGCGGCTGCAACGCGCTGCAGGTCATGCTCGCGCTCTGGACCCGCGTCCCCGAGCCAGCCCTGGCCCGCGAGGTCGTCCACCTCGCGCGGGGCGTCAGAGACACCTTCCTCGAGCAGGTGGCAGGGCTCGAGCAGGGGCGCCGCCCCAAGTTCCTGGCGCATTCCCGGATCGCCGACTGGGCGCAGCTTTTCGGGCAGAAGGAGGGCGAGTAGTGGGCAACGAGCGATCGGGAGGCTGCGGGGCGGGCATGGCGATCCTGGTCGCCGGGACCCTCTTGCTGGGCCTGGCCGGGGGCATGGCCTATCTGGCCCAGGCTCGCCGCCACGAGGCCGAGCGGGCCATGCTGGAGGTCGCGCGCGAGGAGGCCCTCCGCGCGCGCGAGGCCGAGCTGCGGGCCGAGGCCCAGCGCGCCGAGCGCGAGGCCGAGGAGCGGACCAAGCGCGAGGCCGAGCTGGCCGAGGCGCGGCGCCGCGAGGCCGAGCTGGCCGAGCGCTTCGCGCGGGAGGCCGAGGGCCAGCCGGAGGCGCGCGCGCCCGCGGCGTCCGCGGAGGCGGCGCCTGGCGTCAAGGTCGGCGTGCGCCTCAAGGTGTTCCGCCAGGGCAAGCTGACCGGGGTCGACTACGAGGTGCTCGAGGTGCGCGGCACCCGCGCGCGCGTCCGCCGCCCCGGCGCCACCGACGAGGTCCAGACCTGGCTCGACTTCGCGCAGATCCCTCGCTACGACCTGCTGCCTGAGTAGTGAGCGAGGGGGCGCAGCCAACTCCGCCGGACGCAGCTCCTCTGCTCGCGGGCGCGCGCTATCACAAGAGCAAGGTGATCAGCTACGTCGCGCTGCACCTGCTCTGCCTGACGGCCTTCCTGGTCCCCTTCAGCTGGGACTGCCTGGCGCTTTGCGTCGGGCTCTACTACTTCCGGATCCTCGGGATCACGGCCGGCTTCCACCGCTACTTCTCCCACAAGAGCTTCCAGACCAGCCGCGCCTTCCAGCTCCTGCTCGCCCTGTGGGCCAACACGGCCTTCATGCGCGGGCCGCTGACCTGGGCGCGGGCCCACCGCCACCACCACCGCGTCAGCGACGCCGCCGAGGACTTCCACTCCCCCGGCCAGCTCGGGCTGGCCTTCGCGCACACGGGCTGGTTCCTGACCCAGGACTACGACGAGGCCAACACGCTGCCGGTGCGCGACCTCGAGCGCTGCGGGGAGCTGCGCTTCCTCGACCGCCACTACTGGATCCCGACCCTGGGCCTGGCGCTGCTCTGCTACCTGGGCGGCGGCCTGCCCTGGCTGATCTGGGGCGGCTTGATCAGCCTGATCCTCAGCTGGCACGGGACCTTCACGATCAACAGCCTGGCCCACCGCTGGGGCAGCCAGCGCTACGCCACCGGGGACGAGAGCCGCAACTCGCTCTTGCTCGCGCTGCTGACCTGCGGCGAGGGCTGGCACAACAACCACCACCACCAAATGAACGCCGCGCGCCAGGGGCACCGCGTCTGGGAGTGGGACCCGACCTGGTACCTGATCTGGCTGTGGAGCAAGCTGGGCCTGGTGTGGGAGGTGGTCGAGGTCGACTGGGAGCGGGCGGAGGCCTCGCTGCTGCAGCGAAACCCTGGCCCGAGCGAGGGGGCGCTGTCACCCTAGGGGCATGAGCGCGACGCACCCTGGCGCCTCCGGTGAGACGGAGCCCGAGCGCGAGTTGGAGACGACCCACAGCGAGCTCCGCCTGAGCCTCTTCGCGGCCGTGGACTCGGGCGATCGAGACGAGCTCTACCGGCTCTGCCAGGAGCACAGGGACGAGGTCCTCGACTCCTTCCCTGCCTGGCGGCGGGTCCCCGAGGAGGCGCGCGCGGACCCGCGCGAGCTCAAGCGCTACGCGAGCGGGCTCCTGGGCGTGGCGGCCTGCTTCGCCGAGCGCCTGGGCGAGCCGCAGCTCCTCGAGGCCCTGACCGGCGCCGACGCGCCGGGGAGCAACCCCCTGGTCGAGTGGGAGCAGGCGCTGACCGAGGCGAGCCTGCGGGCCAACCGCCTCGACTACGCGGGCGCGATCGAGCTCCTGGTCGACACCCTGATCGACACCCGCGACCTGCGCGGGAGCGGGGTCGACCACTACCTGCCGCGGACCTACGGGCTCCTGGGCGACTGCTACTTCCAGGCCGGCCGCGCCGCCGACGCGATCCAGCCGACCCTGCGCGCGCTCGAGGTCAGCGAGCGCAGCGGCGACGCCGACGCGCACCAGGCCTTCGTGGCGCGCCTCTACGAGGTGCACCGCTACCTGGGTCAGGCCGAGGAGGCCGCGCTCCAGGCCGAGGCCCTCGCCGAGACGCTGCCCGAGGGGCGCAGCGCCGAGTGGTTCCGGACCCAGGCCCGCCGCCTGCGCGAGGGCGAGCCCCTGTGCCGGGTCGCGCTCGAGGTCGAGGGCGAGCGGGTCGAGCTGCCCGCGGTCAGCCCCGAGCTGAAGGGTCCCTTCCGCTTCGTCTACGTGCGCAACCGCCCGCCCCTGCACCCGGCGCGCGTGTGGAACGAGCGCGGCGAGGCGGCCGGCCGGCGGGGCGAGGTCGAGGAGGCCTTCCAGGCCTTCGCGGCCGCGGCGGCGGCGGACCCCTACGACCCGCACCCGCACTATCAGCGCGGGACCTTGGCCCTCTACGCCGAGCGCTACTTCGAGGCGGTCGAGTCGCTGGCGCGCGCCGAGGAGCTGGCCCCCGGCTGGTTCGAGGTCCGCACCCGCCTGCGCCTGGCCCGCGAGCTGGCGCTCGGCACGATCAGCCGCCACCTGCTCGAGCTGGCCCGCGAGCTCGAGCGCGGCGACCTCGACCCGCGCGAGGGCCTCGAGAAGCTGGCCGCCGCCGACGAGGGCAGCCACCCGCTGCTCCTGCTCCACCACGGCCGCTGCCAGGCCCGCCTGGGCGAGGGCGAGCGGGCGCGCGAGGACTACGAGGCCGCGCTCGAGCGCGCCGAGGACGACCCGGCCTTGCGCACTCGCCTCCACCTCGAGCTGGCGCTGGTGTGCGAGGACGAGGTGCGGCGAACCCAGCTCGAGCGCGCGATCCAGCTCGACGGCCACCTGGTGGCCGCGGGCACCGCGCGCCTGCTCCTGGCGCGCCACTAGGAGCGTGGACGAGCGACTCCGCAGCCTGGAGCGCGTCGCGCAGGCCAACCCCGGCGACGAGGCCGCGGTCGGGGCCTACCTCGACGCGCTGACCCGCAAGGAGGGCCGCCAGGCCCGCTGGCGCGCGCTCTGCCGCCTGGTGGACGAGGGCGCGGGCTTCCTGTGCGAGGAGCTCGACGGCTGGATCCGCTGGACTCAGGAGCGCCAGAGTCGGGGTCTGGACGTGGGGCCGCGCGAGGTCGCGCTGAAGGAGCGCCGCTCCCCGGCGCCCTACCTCGGAGCGCCCGTCGCGCTGACCGAGCGCCGCCTCCTCTGCCGGGACAACGACCAGTGGAGCCTGGTGGACCTCGTGGACGAGACCCACTTCGCGCTCCCCTCGACCAACGAGCTGTGGCTGGTCGGCGACGACTTGCTCGTCCAGTCGCTCTCCGGCTTTTCGCTCTGGGACGGGGGGAGCGGCGAGCCGAGCGAGCGCTTCCGCTTCGCTCACAAGCAGACCTTTCCTCGCCTCGTCACGCGGGATCGCTTGATCTGCGAGGAGGTCCCCGACGACTGGGGCGAGGCCCACCTGATCTGCCTCTCCTTGAGCCCGGCGCGTCTGGGCGAGGAGCTGTGGCGGGTCCAGGGAGGAGGGCTCACCAGCAGCGCGTCCCTCTTCGCGGCCGAGGCGCGACTGGTCTGCCCGGGCTTCTTCCTGCGGGACCTGGCGAGCGGGGTCGCCCTGGCTGCCCGGGTCCCGCCGATCTGGACCCTCGGCTGCGCGATCCGCTGCGACGGGGGGCGCCTGGCCTATCAGTTCGTATCCCCCCACTCGGGGAAGACCGCGGTGTGCGACGTGGACTTCTTCACGGGCGAGCGCTTCGAGGGCCCCCTGCGCGAGACCCAGGGCCACACCAGCGACGTGCTCCAGGCGGGACCCGAGCACCTGGTCTACCTGAGCCACGAGAGCACGCGGGAGTCCTGGCTCCACTGCACGCGCCGGGACGAGGGGCGGCGCACCTGGTCGCAGCCCGTCGGGCCCGCCCGCGCGCTGGCGCTGACGCGGGATCGAGTGTGGGTCGGCGTGTTCGCGGACCAGGAGGTCGTCGTGCGCGCGTTCGCGCTGGACGACGGGAGCGCGCTCGGGGAGGTGACCCTGAAGGGGAGCTCAGCGGAGCGCGGCACCCTGGTGCTCGCGCCCCTGCGCGACGAGCTGCACGCGATCAAGTCGGAGCCCTCGGGGACCTGGCTCTACGTGATCGGGTAAGGAAGGCTCAGTCGGGCACGGGAACGGGAGGCCGTCGCAAAACTGGTGACTTGGTGGGACTGCAGACTCGCGTGGCGGGAACGGGTCGGGCGCGTCGTTTGAACCGCAGAGACGCAGAGAACGCTGAGTCTTCGCAGAGAATGGTCCTTCGAGTTCGTGCTGCACGATTCGGCCTCGGAGCCTCTGCGAAACCTCTGCGTCCTCTGCGTCTCTGCGGTGAATCGATCGTCCTTGTGCTTTCGCC
>CALDQK010000366.1 GCA_937911525.1 uncultured bacterium | reverse complement strand
TCATGCGCGCCTGCAGCTCGGCGGCCTGCTCCTCCGCGCGGCGGTCCGCGTAGCCCTCCAGCGAGCCGTAGCGGCGCTCGAGGTTCTTGCGCAGCGAGGGCAGCTTGGCGGCCCGGGCCAGGATCGCCTCGCGCTCGTCGCTCTGGAGCTTGGCCTCGCGCGCGGCCTTGCCGACCCGCGCGGCCATCTTGGCCTCCTCGATCAGGAGCGGGCGGAACAGGTAGTCCCGGTAGCCGATCCAGGCTTCGTGGTTGCGGTCGAGGGCCTCCTGGATCGCCTCTTCGCTCGCGTTGGGGTCGGCCAGGGTCTGGGCGAGGTCGAGGTTGGCGTCGGCCACGGCCTGGCGCGCCTCGCGCTCGGCCAAGCGCTCGTTGACCTCGGTCTCGATCTTCTCGGCCAGGTAGAGCACGACCGCCAGCTCGCCGACGGTGTAGAACCAGCCGCCGACGCGGGCCAGGCGTCCGGCCGCGGGGCCGAAGCGGGCCAGCAGCCCCGCGTTGCGCGCCTTGCTCAGGGTCGTCACCCAGCGGATCGTGCGCACGCCGCCCTGGACCAGCGCCGAGGAGATTCCCAGCGAGGCGAAGGAGATCGCGAAGGCCTTCCCCTCGAAGTTGCCCTCCACGATCATGGGCAGCGCCATGCCGGCGGCCAGGGCCAGGTTGGTCTTGAGCACGCCGTTGACGAAGCGTGGCTTGACGTAGCGGCTCAGGTAGCGGCCGTAGGCGACCTCGCCCAGGCGGGCGCCGGCCACGAAGAGCCCGTAGTGCTTGTAGAAGTCGGTCGAGAGGACGTAGTCGAAGAACTCCTCGATCCGCGCCTTGTCGCCCGTCTGGGCCACGATCGCGAGCTCCTTCAGGAAGAGCGCCAGACCGAACTTGGCCACGCCCGCGGCCTCGCGCGCGGCGCGCTCGGCGGCGACCTTCTTCCACTCGACCGTCCCGTCGCCGCGGCGGAAGCGCTGGAGCGGGTCGGGCTGCCCCTTGGCGGCGCGGCGCAGGGCCTCCAGCCGCCCGCGCGGGGTCCCGTAGCGGAAGAAGTTCTTGATCCGATAGAGCAGGTTGTCGAAGGCCTTGGCACCGGTCGGCTGCTCGAAGAGCTCGATGGTGCTCTTGAGGGCGACCTCGGCCTGGGCCTGGTTCTGGGGCTTGAGGAGCGAGCTCCACACCGTGCGCACGCCCAGGGCGTCGGCGGCCCGCTCGGCCTTCATCCCGCTGGCGTGGGCGACCTCGTGCCCGAACACCAGCCCCAGCACGCGGGCTTGATACATGCCGCGCTCGCCGGCCGTGACCTTACCGGCCTCCATCAGGCGCATCGAGCGGGCGTAGACCTCGTGCAGGAGGCCGTAGCTGACCTGGATCACCTTCCCGCTGCGGCGGGCCGTGATGTCGTTGGTCTCCAAGTAGCGGACCGAGAGGCCCTCGAGGGCCTTGACCCGCGACTGCAAGAGCGCGCGCTCGGCGGGCGTCTTGGCCTTGGCCAAGGCCTCCTGAGCCTGCGCCTGCGCCGCCTGGTGGACCGTCTTGAACACCTCGCTCGCGACGACGTCGGGCAGGAACCCCTTGACCACCTCGCCCGACGCTCCGCGGCGCGGGTTGGAGTAGTTCTCGCCGCCGCCCTTGGGCTTGAGCCCGAGCTTGGCCTTGAAGAGCTCACCCCACTGCAGGCTGCCGTCGACGCGCCGGTAGTCGGCGAAGCGATCGCTCTTGCCCTGACGCTCCATGGCGCGGGTCGTCAGCTCGCTGCGCACCTCGCGCAGGGCGGCCTGGAGCTCGGGGGACTTGATCTGCGAGACCAGCTCGTCCAGCGAGGCCCGCAGGGCGGGCAGCTCGCTCATGGGGATCTGCTGGGCGCGGTAGAGCAGGCTTCGCGCGTCCTCGAGCAGGAACCTCTGGTGCCGCTCGGGGACCTGAGGCAGGAGCGACTCCAGCGCCATGATCCCCGGCACCAGCCCCATGCGGCGCACGCCCGCCTTGATCGCGTCGAGGCCGATCTCGCGCACGCCCGAGGAGGCGTCGTTGAGCAAGGGCACCAGGCGGGGCAGCACCTCGGCCGGGAAGCGCTTGGCCAGCGTGTTGGCCTCCCACACGTATTCCCAGCGGGTCTGCGAGCGCGGGTACTGGGTGCGGATCTTCTCGATCGTGTCCAGCACCGGCCCGGGCGTCGTGGCCCGCTTCGCGATCTCGCGCAGCGCCGAGCCGCCCTGGCCGACCGTGCCCCACTCGAAGCTGCCGTGGCGGCTGAAGATCGCCTGCTCGACCAGCGGCAGCAGCCGCTCGGGGCGGTCGATGGTCTTGCTGACCCGCCACACCCGGATCGCGGCGTTCTCGAGCAAGTCGGTGTTCTTGCTCTGCATGCCGACTCGCAGGTCTTCGATCAGCTCCGCGTCGCCCTGCGCGAGGGCGAGCGCGGGCGCCAACACGAGCGCGGCGGCGAGCGCGATTCGAACCATGGTCCCTCTCCCAGAGACCGAGGTTAAGGGAGCACGAGGACGGAATCCAAGGCCTACTCGCGAATCAGCAGCAGGGACGGGCGCCCTCACTTCGTCCAGGGCCCTTCGCTCCAACACCTCGAGCGAGTGGAGAGATCAAGGCGTTCTCGCCGACCATCCCGCTGCGCTCGGTCGCCGTTTCGCGGAACCAAAGCGGGGGTCTGGGGGCTCGCCCCTCAGGAACAAACAGAACGAGCCGGCGATCTCTTGATCGCCGGCTCGTTCGTTGAATCAAGACCGTGCACCTACCATCGATAGTTCTCGCGAGGATTCCGCCTTCGGCCAAGCGGCTCCACCCAGATTGCCCCCTGCACAGCCGAGGTTACGCTTATGGCTGCTTGCTCTCGCACCTGACCAGGTTCACGGCCCCAACTTGCAGGGGATCCAGGCTTCTTCGTCGCAAGGTTCCAACGACGGGCAACGCGAGGCTCCCTCCGGTAGGCATCGCCCCCGCTAAAGCGGAATTCGGGACAGGGGGCCGCTACTCCCCCCAGCTAGCACGATCAATTTTTCAAAGACGCAGTCCACGAGAGGTCAACGTCGTGTTCGGAACGGGAGGGATTCGAACCCTCGAGATAGTTTCCTACCTACACGCTTTCCAAGCGTGCTCCTTCGACCACTCGGACACCGCTCCTATCAGGTCTGCTCTTCGCTGGGCTGCTGCTGTTGCTGCTTCTTCTTCTTGCCTCGGCCATTCTTTCCGCGTCTAGCGCGGAAGAAGTCCTGCAGCAGGACGCGGCATGGCTCTTCGAGGACTCCGGCCCGCACGTCGAGGCGGTGGTTCAGCCTTGGGTCGGTGCAGAGCTCGTAGATCGTCTCGACCGCGCCGAAGCGCTTGTCCCAGGCGCCGAACACCAGGGTGTCCACCCGGGCGTTGACCAGGGCCCCCGCGCACATGGCGCAGGGCTCGAGGGTCACGTAGAGGATCGTCCCGTCCAGGCGCCAGTGACCGCGCTCGCGCGCGGCGTCGCGCAGGACCTCGATCTCGGCGTGCGCCGTCGGGTCACCCCGCTCCTCGCGCCGGTTGCGGCCGCGGGCGAGCAAGCGCCCCTCGCGATCGAAGAGCACGGCCCCGACGGGGACGTCGGGCGGCTCGTGATCGAGCGCGAGGCGGGCCTCCTCGAGCGCCAGGAGCATTCGCTCCTCGTCGCTAGTTAGAGTCGAACCCAGCGAATCTGTCATTAAAAGAGCGCGTCCCGCGAGACCTTCGAGAAGGCTTCCCGCGGGACTCTATACACCCCAGAGGATTCGAACCTCTAACCTCCTGGTCCGTAGCCAGGTGCTCTATCCAATTGAGCTAGGGGTGCTCTAGACACTTAGTTCGTTTGCGCAGAAGCGGAGAGCGGTTTCGCAGGGGGAAACGGGCCCTCGGCCTCTAGCGACGTCGGAGTATAGGACCCTGCCACCGGCTGTCAACGCTGGCGATCCAAGCTCGCTCGAGAAAATCCCTAGACCCCTTGGTCAGCGGCACCCAGCGGCAAGTCCGCCACCGGGCGGACCCCCAGGTCGGGATAGGTAGCCCTCGGGTCACTCCCCGCGCGAGCCTCGAGGTCGGCGCTGCGGCGCGGGGTGTCGTAGCTCCCGCCGCGGTGCACCTTGCCGGGGTCGCCCTCCTGCCAGGCGCTGCCCTCCATCGCGAGGTCCAGGTCGTCGTCGCACCACTCCCACACGTTCCCCGTCACGTCGATCAGCCCGAAGGCGTTGCGCCGCTCGGCGTGCTCGCGCGCGGGGCGCGGACCTCCGCCCGCGTTGGCCAGGTGCCACGAGGCGCCGGGGTCGAACTCGTCCCCGCCCCACCAGTAGCGGCCCGCGACGCCGGCCCGCGCGAAGTAGACCCACTCCGCCTCGCGCGGCAGGCGCAGGCCAGCGGCCTCCAGGCGCGCCCGCGCCTCCAGCCAGGACACGCCGCCCGCGGGCAGCTCGTCGTCGCTCGCCGAGCCGCCCAGCGCGCGCCACTCCCGCCCGCTCAGGGGCGCGCAGGCCACGAGCAAGGGCTGGATCGTGACCTCGCCGTAGGGGTCGGGGTCCCCGCCGCAGCGGAAGGCTGGCGCCCCAGGCACGAGGTGAAAGCGCGCGCCGCTCTGCTGGTGCCGATAGCGAGCCAGCCGGTGCCTGACCCCCGCGCACGCATACTCCGCCCACTCGATCCCCTCGAAGCCCGCCAGCTCCCCGAGCCCCGCGACCCAGCGCTCCAGCGCCTCCGCGCTCGCCTCCGCCCACGCCGAGCGATCCCCGCCCACACCCTCGGCGGGCGCTCTTCGTGAATCTCTGTGTTCTCTGTGGTTCATTTCCAGCGCTTTGCCACGCGAAGAGCCCACACGAAAACAGCCCGCCACGAAGGCGGGCTGTCGCAGGTCGTCGGACCCGAAGTCTAGCGACCGAACTTGAGGCGCTCGGCGAGGGGCTCGGGGAGGCCGGCCTTGCGGATCTTGTCGGCGGCCGTCTCGACGTCGTAGTCGACCCGGTGGATCTTGATCTTGCGCGTCTCGGTGTCGTAGGTCGCGAAGGAGGCCTTGGGGTTGTCGTCGCGGGGCTGGCCGATCGAGCCGATGTTGACCAGCGCGCGCACGCCGTCCTCGAGGGTGATCTCGGGGTGGAGCGTGTAGCTGATCATCTCGCCCTGGAAGAAGGTGATCGGCACGTGGCTGTGGCCGAGGAAGCAGACCTGGTTCTCGAGCAGCTGCAGCGAGAGGTAGGCGTCGTAGGTGGTCTGGATGTAGTCGAAGAGCTCGGGCGAGTAGAGGGTCCCGTGCACGACCGTGAAGTCCTCGTGGTAGTCGACGAGGGGCAGGCTGTTCAGCCACTCCTTGTCGGTCTCGGTCGTGACCTTCCGCGTCCAGAGGGTCGACTCCTTCGCGTAGGAGTTGAAGTAGTTGATGTTCGTCTTGCCGATGCAGGCGAAGTCGTGGTTACCCGCGATGCAGGCCATGTCGTAGTCGCGCACCAGCTTGATGCACTCGCGCGGGTTGGCGCCGTAGCCGACGATGTCGCCCAGACAAATGATCTTGTCGCAGCTCTCCTTCTCGATCTGCTCGAGACAGGTCGTGAACGCTTCCAGGTTGGCGTGAATGTCCGAGACCAGGGCGTACTTCATGGGCCCCTCCTACCTAGCGCCGACGATAGCCGAGCCGCCGAGTGACCGCAAAGGGTAGGCGAACACGGAGTTAGAGAGTTGTCCTTCAAAGGACCAAGCGCATCACCTCGCGCCCCAGCTCCAGGAAGCAGCGGGCCGCGAGGCTGCCAGGAGCGGCCTCGAACACGGGCAGCCCCTGCTGGGCGGCCGCCTCGAAGGTGTCGGGGTCGAAGCAGATCGTCGAGTCGAGCAGGTCGAAGCCGGCCACCGGCTCGCGCTCGTCGCTCTGGTCCTCGTCCCCCTGCAGCCGGGCG
>CALDQK010000365.1 GCA_937911525.1 uncultured bacterium | reverse complement strand
AGCTGCGCTACTGCCTCGCCCCCCCCCCCACGCCGACCACCTGACGGCGGCCGCCCACCTCAAGCAGAAGCGGGGCTGCCAGACCGTGATCGGCGCCGGGATCACGAGGGTCCAGGAGACCTGGAAGGGCGTGTTCAACCTGCCCTGGCTGAAGACCGACGGGAGCCAGTTCGACGTCCTGATCAACGACGGCGACCAGCTCGAGGCGGGCTCGCTCGTGATCGAGGCGATCCTGACCGAGGGTCACACCCCGGCCAGCTTCACCTACAAGATCGGCGACGCGCTCTTCGTGGGCGACCTGATCTTCGTGCCCGACTCGGGCACGGCCCGCTGCGACTTCCCTGGCGGCTCGGCGGCGGTCATGTATCAGGCGATCCAGAAGCTCTATCAGCTCCCGGACGAGACGCGCGTGTTCACCCTGCACGACTACAAGCCGGGCGGCCGCGAGCTCCAGTTCCAGAGCACGATCGGCGAGGAGAAGGCCAGGAACAAGCACCTCCCCGCGGACAAGAGCGAGGCGGACTTCGTCGCCCTGCGCGACGAGCTCGAGGCGAACAAGCCGGCGCCGACGCTGCTCTTCCCCTCGGTGCAGGTCAACATCAACGGCGGGGTCCTGCCCCCGGCCGAGGAGAACGGCGTCGCCTTCCTCAAGATCCCGCTGAACCAGTTCAAGGCCGGCTAGAGTTTGCCAGGCCGGCCCCGGGCCGGCGAAAGGAGCGCACCGTGGACATGGACGCCTTCGCCCCCGGCGCCGCGACGCTGGGCGGAGTCTTGATCGGGCTGGGGACCGCGCTGACCCTGCTGCTGAACGGCAAGATCGCCGGGATCAGCGGCGTGGTCGGTCGGATCCTCCGCCCCGCGCAGGGCGACGCCCTGTGGCGAGTCTGGTTCCTGGTCGGCCTGATCGCAGGCGGCGCGCTGACCTTCGCGCTCCTGCCAGCCAACAAGGCCGCCCTGGACTTCTCCCACGCCAACGTGGCGGTCATGGCCGCGGCGGGCCTCTTCGTCGGCCTGGGCACCCGGGTCGGCGGAGGCTGCACGAGCGGCCACGGGGTGTGCGGGATCTCGCGCGGCTCGACCGGCGGGATCGCGGCGACCTGCACCTTCATGGCCGTCGCCGGCCTGGTCGTGTTCGTGCGCGGAAAGGTGGGCGCATGAAGCACGCGCTGCACTTCGTCTCGGGCCTGCTCTTCGCGGCGGGCCTCGTGATCTCGGGCATGGCGAACCCCCACAAGGTGATCGCCTTCCTCGACGTCACCGGCGGCAAGTGGGACCCCAGCCTGGCCTTCGTGATGGTCGGCGCGATCGGGAGCTTCGCGCTCCTGAACCAGCTGATCCACCGGCGCGAGAAGCCCGTGTTCGAGGGCAAGCTCCCCGGCCGCCGCAGCGACACGGGCGTCAGCCCGCGCCTGCTCGGCGGCGCCGCGCTCTTCGGCCTCGGCTGGGGCCTGAGCGGCGTCTGCCCCGGCCCTGCCCTGGCCGACGTGTCCACGCTCCGCCCCGAGGTGTTCGCCTACCTCGCGACCATGGTCGTCGGCATGGTGATCGCCCAGCGCGGCTTCGGCATGGACGAGCCCAAGCAGGAGGCAGCGGCCCCTGCCGAAGCGGAAGCGGAGCCGGCCTCGTCGGTCAGCTAGCTCGACTCCAAGTCCGAACACGAGGGAGCTGTCGCTTGGGCGACAGCTCCCTCTTGCTTGGTGTGTGAACGGAGAAAACTGGAAAACTGGAAGAGGGGCTTCGCTGGACGAGCCGTAGCGCCCGCAGACTTCGATATAGAACCACAGAGGACACAGAGAACACAGAGATTCACGGAGAGCGGGCCTCGCATTCCGAAGCGCCAGGCCGCGGCGGACTCAGATCCAGCTATCCCTCTAGAGGGCGACCTCTGTGAATCTCTGTGTCCTCCGTGTTCTCTGTGGTTGATTCTGACCATGGCACGGCGGTCTCGGCTCCCGCGACAGCTCGCCCGCTTCTGGCGCGCCCTACCCACTTCCGGTTTTCGAGTTTTCCCAGTTCCTATCTCCGGAACACGAGGGAGCTGCCGCTGACAAGGAGCTGTCGCACAGCGCGACAGCTCCTCCATTCTTGTTTGGATCGAACCGCCAAGGACGCCAAGGACGCCAAGATTCGCCGGCATTCCTTGGCGTCCTTGGCGTCCTTGGCGGTTCAGCTCCGATACCCGAAGGAGCTGTCGCAGTCAGCGACAGCTCCCTCTAGTCGGTGTGTGAAGAAGGAAAGTAGGAACGAAGGAAGGCTGGCTTCGCATTGGGCTCCTTCCTGCTTTCTTGCTTTCCTTCTTCCATCTCCGATACGCGAAGGAGCTGTCGCAGTCAGCGACAGCTCCCTCGCGCTTCGATTCGGGCACGGGCACGGCACGGGCACGGGCACGTTTCCTCAGGGCAGGGTGTAGCGAATCACCAGCTCCGGCCCGTCGTTCCCGTCTTCCCCACCGAAGAGCGTCAGCGAGCGCGCCTTGAACTGCGCCTCGCCGATCACCGCCCGCAGGCGGACCTGGGTCGTGCCCTGGGCGTCGATCGCGGCGTGCGCCGCCGCCTGCAGGGTGGCCTCGCTCTGCTCGCCGGCGCGGGCGGGGGCGCTCAGGCGGCCGGCGTCGTAGGCCGTCGCCGGGGCGTCGAAGTCGTCGCGACCGAGGCCGGGGCTGGCGCCGAAGTGGCCGCGCTGGAGATCGATCGCGAGCTCGGCGGGCTTGCCCTCGGCCGAAGCGCGGCGGACACGGAGCACCACGCCGACCACGGTCGCGTTGTCGGGCAGGGCGCGGGTGTCGAAGGACAGGAAGCCGCGGTAGAGGTCCTGCTGGAACATGCCCTGGTCGCCGATCTTGGGCTGGCCGGCGCCGCCGCCCCAGGCGCGGTAGCGGCCGAGGAACCCGTCGAGGCCGCCGCTCGACTTGACGACCAGGGTCTTGGTCGCGCACAGGCAGGGCGCACCCGGGGTGGTCGGCTTAGTCGGCGTGCCGGTGGTCGGCGTGCCCGGAGTCGGCGTCGGCGTGACCGGCGTCGGAGTCACGGGGGTCGGCGTGATCGGGGTCGGGGTCACCGGCGCGGCGCCGATCTCGAAGCGGACCTGCTGGGCGGCCTCGCGGTTGCCGGCGGCGTCGACGCTGAAGTAGCGCAGGGTCGTGTCACCCGAGAGCCGGATCGGCTGGCTGTAGCGCTGCGAGCCGGTGCTGGGGGCGCTGCCGTCGAGGGTGTAGTAGGTCGCGCCCTGCTCGCTCGAGATCAGCTCGACGTCGACCGGGTTGGGGTAGCGCCCCGCGGGCGGCGCGAGCGTCGTCGTGGGCGGGGTGGTGTCGTTGCCGGCGCCCGGTGTCGGCGCCACGGCGCCGCTGCGGGTGTGCTGCGAGAAGAAGGCCCACATGGCCTCGCTGGCGGAGGGACCCTGGGGGTCGGTGTAGCTGCCGGCGCTGCTGCCGCCGGACCAAGCGTGGCTCATGCCCTCGACCTCGATCCGGCGCAGGAGCGTCGCGCCCTGGTAGTCGTGGTCGTAGACCGTGTAGCGCAGCCCACCCGCGCTGACCTCCTGACGCGTGCGAGTCGGGCGGCCGCTGACCTCGTCGTTGTCCTGGCCGTCGATCGCGAGGTCCGCGATCTGGGCGAACTGGCGGATCGTCTGCTCGCCGTTGATCGGACGGACGGTGTTGTCGCCGGTGCCGTGCACGACCAGGGTCGGGACGGGGCGCTTGCGCGAGCCCATGACCGAGAGCGCGCTGCGGGCGCTGGCCTCGGGGTTGGGGCCGCCCTGGAACATGGCCAGGAAGGCGCCGCCCACGTCGTCGGCCGCGTCGTACTGCAGGCCCGAGTGGACCGCGATCGCGGCGAACACGTCGGGGTAGGTCACGCCCAGGATCGAGGACATGCCCGCGCCGGCCGAGAGGCCGCCCACGTAGACGCGCTCGCGGTCGACGCCCCACTCCTTGGCGACGCCCTCGACGCAGCCCACGATCGAGGCCGGCTCACCCCGGCCGCGCGCCTGGTGGCCAGGCTCGAACCAGTTCCAGCACTTGTTCTGGTTCTCGGACTGGGTCTGCTGCGGGTAGAGCACGAGCAGGCCGTGCTGGTCGGCGATCCGGTCGAACTCGGTGCCGCGGGCGAAGTCGGCGGGGTCCTGGGTGCAGCCGTGCAGGAGCACCACCAGCGGGCGCTTGGCGCCGGCGCGGTAGCTGGCCGGCACGTAGACGCGGCAGGAGCGGCTGCCGTAGCGACGGGTGAGGGACTGGCCCTGCTGGGCCGAGGCGACGCTGGGCAGCGCAGCCGCGAGGAGCGCGGCGAGGACGAGGGAGCGAGTGGACACGAAGCACCTCCGGAGAGCCGCGGGGCGGCTCTTGCGTGCATGGATCGAAGTGGATCGGGGACTCGGGGAGTGGCGTCGGCCGCCGCTCACCCCCGCTCATGGCGCGCCACGTTGCGCGCTCAGTGGACTCACCCGCGAAGGCGAGATCGGTAACAGCTCCGCCTGAGAAATTCTCGCGACGCGCGGGAGCCCCTCAACGAAGCGAGCCGAGCTCGCCTGCGGCGGGCTCGGCTCGAGCGGAGTCCTGCGGCGAGGAACCTAGCGCGGCTGGTAGACGCGCACGTATTCCAGGGTCAGCGGGTGGGCCTGGCCGGGGAGCCCGGCCTGAATCGAGAGGAAGTCGAGCACCTCGCCGCCCTGGAGCTCCGCGCCGGCCTTGGGGCGCAGCTCGCTCAGGGCGAGGTCGATCGTGTTCAGCCCCGCCTTGCCGGGGACGACGCCTCGCCAGGCGCGCGCGCGGTCGGGCGACTCGAGCTGCACGGTCACGGGCTGGTCGCTCTCGAGGGTCAGCTGGACGTGGATCCGCGCCCCGCTCGGCGCGCGGAACAAGCCCTGGCGCTTGCCCTGCCCCAGGGACACGGCGCGCTCGCGGGGAGCGGTGGGCTTGGGCGTGGACACGAGGCCTTCGGGGGTCGGGTGGCCGAGCAGGACCACGTAGGCGCCGCGCCGGAGCGAGCGACAGGGCTCCTCGAACACGACGCGCCCCTCGGGCAGCCGGGCGGCGCGCAGCCACTTGGGCGAGCGCGCGGCGCGCACCTGGCCCAGCCGGCCGCGCTTGGCCTCGAGCCCCTGCCCCGGGCTGAGGGCGACCTGGGCGCCGGCTCCGCGCACCTCGGCCCCGCCAACGTAGACCTCGATCGCGAGGCGCCCGCTGGAGCCGTGGAGGAGCGCCACCTCGCAGGCGGGCTGAGGGTCGACCGCGACCTCACCGGCGCGCAGCCGCTGGGGGGCGTCCCCCGCGACCAGGCTGCAGACCCCCGCCGTGAGCTGCCAGTCCTCGCCGAGGGTCAGCCGCGCGCGCTCGCGGAGCGTCAGGCGGCCCGCGCCCCCGCAGCCGAGCTGGCAGACGGCCTTGCTCCGCAGGTCGAGCTCGTCGCCGAGGAGGAGCGCGTCGCCGACCGCGAGGTCGCGCCAGCTCCCGTTGCGGCGCACGCGCGCGCGCCCTTCGAGCGCGGCGACCTGGGCCAGCTCGGTCACCCGGCGCGAGCTGGGGGTGGGTGAAGGCTGGGTCGGGGCGGGGGTGGCCGTCGCCGAGGGCGAGACCCGCGGGCGGGAGGGCGCGACGCTCGGCGAGGGGAGCGCGCTGGGCGAAGGCGAGGGGCCAGGAGCCGGCGAGGCGTCGGGCGAAGGCGAGGGCGCGGGGCTCGGCGCGGCGCTGGGCGAAGGGGCCCCGCTGGGCGAAGGGGCCCCGCTCGCCGAGGGGGCGGGACGCGGTGAAGCGCTCGTAGGCGGTAGCTCGGGGAGGGAGGGCTCGGCGCTGGGGCCCGGCTCGGGCGACGAGGGCACCGCGCTGGGGTCCTGGCCGCTGGGGTCCTGGCCGCTGGGGTCCTGGCCGCTGGGGTC
>CALDQK010000364.1 GCA_937911525.1 uncultured bacterium | reverse complement strand
CGCTCGGAGCGCGCCAGCAGCTCGCTCCAGGCAGGAGGAGCTGCGGCCAGGAGCTCCGGCCAGGACTCGTCCGGGTCGAGGCGACCCAGGTGCGCTGGCGAGAGCCCGAGGTGCAGCTCGGCTCCGCGCCGCAAGGCGCTGAAGGCGAAGAGCGCGCCCTCAGGGTCGCGCCAGGGCGCGAGGCTCAGGACGCGTCGCGCGCGCCCCTGCGGATAGACCCGCTCCAGGCGCGCGGACTCGGCGAGGAGCTCCGCCTCACTGAGGACCTCCCCGGCGAGGCGCCAGGCTGCCCCGACGCAGAGCGGCGCGGCGGAGTCGGTCCGGCGCGGCTCGAGGTCGGCGCCCTCGACCAGCCAGTGCGGCCGCTCCTCCGCGCGAAGGGAGGCGAGCGCGCCTGCGCCGAGGGGCTCGAACACCACGCGCGCGCGGCGCGCCCCGAGCATGGCTTGGACCCAGGCGGCCCCGCCGCGGAGGACCACCCCAAGGCGCTCCCCGGGGCGGGCGCCGAGCTGCTCGAGCCGCTCGTAGACCGCCTTCCCCCCGCTCCACAGCGAAGGCGCCGGGCAGATCTGCTCCGGCGGGCCCTCGTGGTGGTCCACCAGCTGCGGATAGGGCGAAGCCGTCCAGAGCTGGCGCCAGGCTGCTAGCAGGGGGGAGTGGTCGTACATGACGTCCGCGCGGGGCGCCCCTCAGGCGGCGTTCTTGGCCACGAACACCCAGTTGGTGGCCGAGCCAGGGTCGCGGTAGAGGCGAAGCACGACGTTGGTCGGCTTCATCTTGTAGGTGAAGGTGTAGTTGAACTCGGCGTCGAGCTCCTGGGCCTCGATCCCCTTCTTGAAGCGGCCGAAGACCAGGCGGTTGTTGGTGCAGGGCGCCACTTCGGTGAAGAAGTTCTTGCCCTCGGCCTGATCGACCGGGACGCCCGCCAGCTCCGACTCCCAGCGGTTGTAGAGCAGGACCTTGCCCTCCGCGTCGAGCTTCACGACCCCGAAGTCCGAGGCGTCTGCCTGGGCGCGATCGAAGGTGCCGAGGCTCTCGAGCACGGTGCTATCGACGAATGACATGCCAACTCCTCCTTGCTTGGCGCGGTCCGCCCTCAGGCGACCGACTTGGTGGGTGAATCGATCAGCTGCTCGAACACGCCCTTGGCGAGCTCCTGCAGGTGCGCGATCCGCTCGACCTGCTGGGCCACCTGCTCGCGCAGCCGGTCGCGCTCGGAGCGGAGCTCCTCGTCGTCGCGCTCCTCGACCTGATCCAGCTGAGCCTGCAGGGCGCGGATCGCGTCCTCGCTCGAGTCGACCTGGGCCCGCAGCTCGTCGCGCTCTCGGGTCACGTCGTCCAGCGCCGCCGCGGCGGCGTCGCGCTCGGCCTCGAGGCCGTCGAGCTGCTGCTGGAGCACCTGCTCCAGCTCCTCGGCGGAGCACTGCTCGCTCGAGAGCCCCTCGATCTTCTCGGCCAGGGTCCGCAGCGCCTCCGAGGTCACACGCTGACCTCCCCCGTGCTGACCGTGCAGCGCGGCCAGGGCTCGCAGCGCTCGCCAGCGCTTGGACCCGATCGCGTCCTCGCCTGCCTCGCTCGCGCCCGCGACGGCCTCGCGCAGCTGCTCCTCGAGCGAGCGAATCGTCTCGCGCAGCGCAGCCCGCTCGGCCTCGTGCGCCTGGGCCTGCTCCGCGAGCTCCGCATCGGCCTCGGCGCTCGCAGCCTGAGCCGACTCCTGCGACTCCCGCTCGGCCCGCAGGGTCTCGAGCTGGGCCTCGAGCGACGCGACCCTCTCCTGCAGCGCGGCTCGCTCCGCCGCGTGCGCCGCGGCCTGCTCCTCGAGCGCTGCGCTGGGAGTGTGCTCCCGCTCCGCCTCCTTCTCGGCGTAGAGCGACTCCAGCTGCGCCTCGAAGGACGCGATCGTCGCCTCCAGCGCGCTCTTCTCAGCCGCGTGAGAGGCCGCCTGCTCCTCCAGCGCCGCCGCGGCCTCGGCCTGACCCGCCTCGCCCGCTTCCTTCTCGGCGTAGAGCGACTCCAGCTGCGCCTCGAAGGACGCGATCGTCGCCT
>CALDQK010000363.1 GCA_937911525.1 uncultured bacterium | reverse complement strand
GGCCGGCCGGCCTTCCGGTCTTCCCGCTCAGTCGCCGCGCAGCTCAGGCTGAGCTAAGAGATCCACCGGAACAATCCTGACGTTTGTGCCCTGTGTGCAGTGCCTCCTTCGCCGCTGGTCGTTCAACCGCACCGGGCTCGACGGTCGCTACCGGGCGGACTCGCTCAAGGAGGACGGCTCGCCCTACAGCCTGGCTGAGGTCGTGGGCACGGTCGCCCAATCCCTTTTCGACCAGCCCCAGCTCGCTCGAGTGCCGGCCTCTTGGTCGGAGCAGTCGCCGGAGGCTGAGCTGCGCCCCTTTGGGCAGGCGCGGGCCGCGCTGCTGCGCCTGGCTCGCGGATTCGGGGCGCCCGAGGCGACCCTCGACCTCGAGGGTAGGCTAGGCCTCTGGCGGCAGGGCGAGGGCCGCGTGGGCTGGGGGCAAGGGAATCAGCGCCCCTTCCCGCCAGAGCTCCTTCTCTACCGCCAGGGCACGGGCCAGGGTGAGGGCACCGAGGCTGCCTACCCGCCGGACTGGATCGTGGTCGTGGGTGGCAAGCGGGTGGCCAGCGTCCAGCTGGACGACCTGGAGCCCGTGCTGGTGATCGACGGGGAGCCCGTGCCCCTCGACGAGCGCGTCCTGCGCCGGCTGACGAGGGGGAAGCATGGCCTCGAGTGGCTCGCGGCCTTCGTGCTGGTGCCTCAGGCCTGGCAGAACGACGTCGCGGTGCGCCCCGAGGTGATCCAGCTCTTCCGCGAGCAGGCGTGGCGGCTGTGGCGCATTCATGGGGTCGAGCAGGACGCCGACGCCAAAGTCCCCGAGGAGGTGATCCACGACTTCATCAGCGGGCAGCGGCAAGCGACCCGTGACGCCCGCACGACCCTTCCCGGTCCCAACGCCCACCTTCTGCCGCTCCTGCCCCGCGCAGAGACCCGCGGTGGGCGTCGGTTGCCGGTCAAAGTCGAGACCTACCGCTTCGCCAGCGCCCAGATCGCCATGGCTCCGTCGGCGGAGCAGCAGGCGATCGCCAAGACGCAGCAGCGGCTGCGCGACCTGCGCCGCCGAATCGAGGCCGCTGCCACCACCCGAGGCAAGCCCAGCCCTTGGCAGCAGAGCGAGTGGTTCGCCCTCTTCAGCGAGCGCTACGCCAGCCCCAAGACCCTCTGGAGCTTCGTGGAGAAGGTCCAGTCGGCCGGGGTCAGCTACGGCGAGTTCATGGACCACTTCCAGCGCGCGCGCTTGCTGGATCGGATCCAAGAGGCCGCTCCGGGGCTGGCCTCGAGCTACGACCAGGAGCTGACCAAGCTCTTTGGTGTCGAGGGCGAGCTGGGCGGCCTGGGCCCGGAGCTATGGGAGCTGGCCAAGGAGCTGGTCGCCTTCGAGAAGCAGGCCGCCGAACAGCGCTCCGCGCTGGAGAGCGTGGACAGCGAACTGGAGGACCAAGCCGAGGCCCTCAAGGACAAGGTCGCGGCGACGCTGCGGAAGGTCGCGCAGAAGCGGGACCAACAGCGACGCCGCACGCGGGCGGGAGCCGGCCGCAAGAAGCTCCAGCCGCAGCACGCTCAGTTCTTGCGCAACCTGCCGCGCAAGACCGACCCGCACGCGTCGCTGGTCTCGGCTGAGCTGGGGATCGTGCGCACCGGCGAGCTGAGCGGGCACGTGAAGGACCCTGGTGTCCCGGTGGCCGAGGCAACGACCTTCGTGCCGAAGAGCCCGCTGGTGACCTTCGGCGCCGTCGTTCGACCGCGCCTGAACACCCGGCGACCCGTGACGGGATCGGCCCCAGCGGCGCTCTCGGACTGCGAGACCTTCTACACGGCAGCCTTCCGCCGGGTGCGCCAGGGAGTCGTCCAGGCGGTGCCCTTGGACTCCGTCCCCGAAGGGCACGGGGTGGTGGTTCAGCGGCCGGACCTCGTCGAGCTGGTCCCGCTCGAGGGCGCGGGCAACCGGGAGGCCTTGAACCGGACGGCCGAGGACCTCGCGCGTGAGCTCGCGCGTGGCCCGGACCTCACGCGGGGTGGGTTCTTTGTGATCGCCCGTCCCTGGCCGGTCGAGTGCAACGGTGTCGTCTCGGGCGTCGAGATCCGCCTCCGCCCCGGCGGCAAGGGCTTCCTTACGACGGTCTACTTGGGTAGCGAAGCCCAGCCCCAGCTGGGCGTGGGCTCGACCCGTGAACGTGGGCGGGGACTGGAACTCAGCGACGCCGCCGCCCGGAAGGGGGCGGGGAGGGCGGGCCAATGAGCGCTTCGCAGGCCCCGCGCGACTCGGTCGCACACACGCAGCTCTTCGTCCCCGTGGACGCCACGGGCGCCGACTTCTACGACCTCGGCCAGCGCTTCGGGACGCAGGTCGCGGTCCTGACCGAGGTCCAGTCCTCCACCAACCATCGCTTCGCCAAGCAGACCGGTGCCTGGGATCCACGCTGCCTGCGCTGGCACGACCTCAAACGGCGGATCCCGGTCTTGGGGCTGGCCGATCGCCGTCTCTGCGTCCAGGTCGTCAACGACTACGACGCCGAATACGGCGACGTGCGCCCTGGCGACGCGCCCTTCGGCCAGCCCGAGGTCTTCACGTCGGCCAATCGCAGCACCCGTGAAGTCGACACCGCGGGGCGGGTCGCCTTGCCCTCCAGCCACCGGCGGATCGTGGACAGCGAAGACGACCGCTACGCCCTGGGGCTCACCTGCCGCTCGATCGGCCTCGCAGCCGCCACTAACGAGGTCGCAGAAGCCACGGCGGAGGCGAGCAAGCGCGAGCAGAACGTCCAGATCCGCCAGAGAGGCACTTCGGGCGGCGTGACCCGGCTCACGGACTCCGTCTCGGTCGGCGGCGTGACCTTCTTCGGTGCAGCCGTGGTCGCGGCAGCACGCCGTGCCCTGCAGGCCGGGGAAGACGCCGCGCAGGCGGCCAGCGCCGCAGCGACGGGCCGAACGATCCCGCGGCCCCAGCCCGAGCCCGACGTCCAGATTCCCGTCCAAGCCGATCTCGACCCTCCGCCCCCGCCCAGCGCCCACTCGGTCCCACTCCTCGATCACCCGGCTGGCTACGTGTGGAGCACGAGCGACCGGATCGGCCTCCTCGGCACGCTGGTCGTGCCCGAGGGTGCTTCGGGTCACTACTTCACGGGGCGAGAGGGCACTCGGATCGGACCCTTGCCCTGGCGGCACGACGCCCAGGTCTCCATGGGCCCTTCGCTCGTGGGCCGGATCGTGTTCGTGGCGGACGACGCAGCCAGTGTGAAGCGCGGCACGGGCCGCCCGATCAAGGGCGAGCTGTGGTCCGACTCCTCCCGCGCGAACCGCGACACCGAGCTGGGCCTCGAGACCGTGCAGTGGCGCCCCGTGATCCGCGTGGACGCCGACCTACCGCCCCGCTATCCGCCTCCGCCGCCCCCGTGGGAACCGCCTCCGCCGAAGGAGCCCAAGGAGGACGAGGAAGACGACAACGACGACGAGGAGGAGGAAGAGCAGCGGGGCAGCAACCGAGGCGGCAAGACCCGGCGCCCGCAGCGTCCGCCCGCCGGTCAGCCCGAGACCCCACTCGGCGGGATCCTCGTCGGCGGTGGAGGCTACTTCGAGCTTCCGCCCGTCAGGAACCCCGAGGGTCAGGCGCGCGACCTCTCGGGTCCGGGCGTGCCCTGCCCCAACAAGACCGCAGGCGTGCTCCTTGGGCCCGAGGCCAAGGACGAGCTGGGCGTGGTCCGCGTCCCAGGCGGCTACGTGCAGTGGCTTGGCTACCCCGCGCTGACCCCCGTCCCCGGCGGTGTCGTGGTCGGCGGCTTGGAGCAGCCGATCGAGGGACGGGTCAGCGACCAGCCCGTGACGCCCGAGGAGCCCGGTGGCCAAGCCATTCCGATCGGCCTCCCTCCCGCCAAGGAAGAGACGGGGGTGGTGGTCCTACCGCCTCTGGGTGGGGCCCGTGGTATCCCGCGGGGCTACGGGGAACGCTACGAGAAGGCTCGGCGTCGTTGGCTCCGAGAACAGGCCGAAGCGAAGCGTCTGCGTCAGCTGGAGGAGCTGGAGCAGAAGGCGCGCGACGCCGGCCGGGAGCGATATGCCAAGCGGGTCCGGCGAGCACGGGAGCGGCTGGAGGCCAAGCGCAAGGCGCGTGAGGAGCGCCGGGAGCGGCTGCGCCAGTACAAGGAGCGCAAGCGTAAGGAGGCAGCGGAGCGACGGGAGCGCCGGAAGGAGCGCGTCGCGGAGCGGCGTCGGAGGGCTCGGGAGCGCCGCGAGCGCTGGCGCCGCAAGCGGAAGCGTCCGACCGTCCCGCAGAGCGGGTACATGGTCGACCTCCGAAACCCGGACTTGGACTCGCTTTCGCCCGACCAGCGGCGACTGCTGGAGCGCGACGTGGCGCGAGGGAGGTTGGACCCCGCGATCCTCGGGCTCGAGGGGCAGGCGCCTGAGCAACCGGCCATGGGCCAGTGGAACGTGGCCAACGCGCCGCTCCCCTTCCTGGGCCACGTCCGCAGCCTCGAGCAATGGACCAACCTAGCGACCTATCAGCTGCGAGCGCTCCAGCGAATCGTGCTGGGCGCCTTCGGCGGGCCCGACTACCTGGCTTCGAACCTGGCGCTCGTCGATCGCAGCGGGACCGGGCACCTGCTGGCCGGCTGCGGAGCGCGCCCGGTGCTCACGGTGCGGGCCTGCGAGGGCGTAGCCCTCTGCGTGGAGGGCGACCTTGTCGTGAAGGGCACGGTCACGGAGCTGAGCGACCCGCCTGAAGCCAGCGAGCGGGCGTCGCAGGCAGCGGGGCTGCCAGCGGAAGTCCGGGAGGTCAGGCCTGAGGGGCGCATAGAGCCAGAGAACGAGGAGGAACGGCGTGGCTAGAGGAATCGAGCGTCATTGGACCGACTGCTCTCATAGAAGGACGCTATCGTCCTCCGCGGCTGAGCCAGAGGCGGCCCAGCCCCACAATCGAGAGCGGGCTCGGCAGGTGTTGGAGCACCTGGTCGAGCCCTTGAACGCCAAGCAGAAAGAGCTGCATGACGAACCAGGACGATCGTATCAGTCCGGATCTCCGCCGAGAGGTCCAACGCCGCACCCTAGGACCCCCTGCGCAAGCAGCGGAAACAGACGGCGGGAGCGAGCCAGGCCCAGCGGGAGCCACCCTGCAGGAGAGCGTCTTCGCTTAGCCCGCAGGGGCGTGCCTCTCCCAGTGGTCGCCAGCCAGCGGCCCTTGGAGAGGCACAGCGAGCCCCGGAGTCGCCGTCGCAGCACGACCCCAGAGTGCGCTGCGCTCCTCGCGCCGACCGGCCAAGACCGGCTGCTCGCTCCCGGTCGCGGTTGCTGGAGGCCCTATGCCCTGTAGGCGCCCCTCCAACCGTCAACAGCAACTGATCGAACACCTCTCCACTCGCGTCCGGCTCGAGTACGTACTCGAGCCAGGCGCTCAGCCTCGACGTGCGCTCGCTGAATTCCTGGTCGGGGTCTGCCTCGACCGTGCGCGCTCCAAACGCCATGCCCAAGAAGAAGACCAAAACGCCGAAGAAGTCACCAACCCCGACCAAGAGGAGAACGAAGGGAGAGCCTAGGCGCAGGGTCGCCGTCGGCCTTGCCCGCTGCTCTACCGACCACCAAGAGCACTCGGTCTCGGACCAAGTCGCCGAGATCAAGGCCTGGGCAGAGAGCCACGCTCACGAACTGCTCGAGGTGTTCGAGGACGAAGGAATCTCAGGGGCGGAGCTGGATCGCCCTGGCGTGCGCGCGCTCCTTCACTACCTCGAGTCCGCTCCAGAGAAGGGAGTCCTTGTCGCATGGAAGCGGAACCGGCTCGCTCGGCCCGAGGATCCGCGTGCGGGTCTTGCCCTCGAGCTGAGGATCGAGCAACTCGGCTGGCGGATCCACTACCTTCACGGAGCCCAGCAATCGGGCAACCAGCTCGTGGACACCCTAATGGGGGTAATCGAGCACCACGAGGCGGGTCAGTTCCTCCGTAACCTGGCCACTGACACTCTGCGTGGCCTAGCGCGAAGAGCGGCGACCGGAGCCATGACGACCGGCAAGACCCCCTATGGGTTGGCCAAGCAGCTAACCGACCCGGAGGGCCAGGTCCGGGTGATCCCCAGGGGGAAGCGGCACCGCAAGCTGCGGGAGGAGACCATTCGGTTCGTCGAAGGCGACGAAGGCGAGATCGCCACCGTACGCTGGATCTTCGAACAGTGTGCTACAGGAGAGGCGAGCGCCTTGGGGCTCGCCAAGATCCTGAACGAAAGGGGCGTCCCTGCACCCTCGGGAAGGCTATGGGGGTTCCGTAGTGTCCAGAATGTGGTCCGCAACCGCGTCTACCAGGGGGACCACGTCTGGAACATGCGCTCGACCGGACGCTTCTTCCGTCTCCGCGGCGGCAAGCCAGTGCCCACCTCCACTCACCAGAACGAGCGTGAACCTGAGAGGACAACCAACTACCTGCCAAACGATCCCAAGGACTGGATTGTGATCGAAGGTCATCACGAGGCCCTGGTTTCACGGTCGCTGTTCCGGCGTGCCAACGAAGCAATGGCGGCGCGTTCACGACGGCCCAAGGGCCGCCAGCGCATGGCGTCGGTCTACCCTCTCAGCGGGCTGTTGTACTGCGGCAACTGCGGCGCGCCTATGACAGGTCGCACCACCAACAGCGGCAAGAAGAAGAAGTGGCAGAAGCGGGGCTATCTGTGCAGCAACGGTTCCGACCGCAAGGCGTGCGAGCTGTTCTTCCTACGAGCGGACGTGATCGAACCTCTCGTCCTTAGGAAGATCAGGGAGATCGTGTTCTCAGGCGAGACCCCACCTGAGTCGCTCGAGTCTGCCATGAGAGCCGCGGCTAAGACTGCTGCAACAGACAAGAGCCCCATCGCGAGTGAGGCTAGCCTTCGCCGGTCCCTCGACGATCTTGAGCACAAGATTGAGCGGGCAGTGGAGAACCTGGGCACCCTTAGAGGACATGCGGCTGAGTTGCTCGCTGAGCAGGTGAACTCGTGGTCATCCGAACTAGACATCCATCGGGAACGCCTCAGCGCAGCTCAGGCAGAGAGAGAGGACCAGCCGAGTGCCGAGGACTTGTTTGCGGAAGCAATGGACTTGATCGAGGAGATTGGCAACGTCACCTTTGACTCAGCTGCCAACAGGCGCCGGACTCTCTTTCGACGAGTGATTCAGTGAGCGTGAGCACGCTCATTGAGGGGACGCCCGCCACGCAAATCGAGGGGATCG
>CALDQK010000362.1 GCA_937911525.1 uncultured bacterium | reverse complement strand
TCCGAGCGCATTCCATGTCGCCGCAGGCGACGAGGCCCGCGAAGCGGGCCGCCGATAATCGGACCCCAGTCATCGGCTCGAGGACCGCCCTCGGAGGCCTAACTCCTTAGCCAGAAAGGATGCCCCGGCGCTCGCAGGATGGCTCCCTCGTCGCTATATTGCGCGGCTCCCTGCCGGGAACCCAACGCAAGACGCAGACAGAAACAGAAGCAGAAGAACGATATATGTATCGCTGTGAGATCTCTGGCGAGGTCATTCCTCCCAACCAGCGCGCCCGCAAGGTCGTCCTCAAGGTGCGCCCCGTCTTCTATCCCCACCGCTCTGGCGCCAACAAGCGCCGCGTGCGCCGCAAGAAGAAGGAAGTCGGCGATCCGGGCGGGATCGGGTGGGAGATCGTGAAGGAGGCCTACGTCTGCCAGCGCGTCTTCGAGCAGTACCGCAACATCGAGCCTGAGGTGCTCCCCGCCAAGGAGAGCCGCCCCAACCTGCTCCAGAAGATCGAGGAGCAGATCTGCGTCTGAGGGCGTTTCGCCCACGTTGATTCCCGGCAAGCACCAGGGCCCCCTCGGGGGCCCTTTTGCGTTCCGGACATCCGACCCAGATCGAACCCGGATCGGCGTGCGCCGACTCCCTCCGAGATCTAGGCTGGGGTCGAGGATCGGGTCCATGAGCGAGCGCCAGCCCACCCCCGAGGAGCGCTTCCGGCTGTTGGCCGGGGTGGCCCTCGCCGACGGCGTGCTCTCGCCCGGCGAGACGCAGCTCTTGCTCGAGTTCGCCTGCAAGCTCGAGCTGGGCCGGCAGAGCGCGGGCCGGATCCTCAATCAGCTGCGGATCGACGGGCGCGTGCGGATCGACCCTGGGGCCGGGGTCGACGAGGGCGTGTTCGCGGACCTGATCCAGGTGGTGTTCGCCGACGGACGCGCCAGCGCCTGCGAAATGAGCTACCTCCGCTCCCTCGCCAAGCACTGCGGCTTCGCCCGCGGGCGCGTCGACGAGCTCCTGGCGGACGCGGTGATCTCCACGGCCACGGGCCAACCCTCCGCCTCGGGCCGCCAGGGCCGGCCGCCGCGTCAGATCGGCAACTACGAGCTGGGCCAGGAGCTCGGGCGGGGCGCGGCGGGCGTCGTCTACCACGCCACCCACCGCCTCCTCGGCCGCGAGGTCGCGCTCAAGCTCTTCCCGATCTGCAAGAAGAGCGGCGAGGCGCGCCGCGCTGGCTTCCTGCGGGAGGTCCGCGCGGCGGCCAAGCTCAGCCACCCCAACATCCTCCCCACGCTGGACGCCGGGGAGGCCGAAGGCCTCCCCTACCTGGTCATGGAGCTGGTCCCCCAGGGCGAGACCTTCCAGCACCGCGTCGAGCGCGACGGGCCCTTCGAGAGCCGCGCAGCCGCCCTCGCGATCGCCGCCGTCGCGCGCGCCGTGCACTACGCCCACGGGGAGGGCCTGCTGCACCGCGACCTGAAGCCCGGCAACGTGCTCGTCCCCGCCGACGGGAAGCCGCGCCTGGGAGACTTCGGCCTCGTCTCGGAGGTCGGAGAGGCCGCCACCCGCGGCCGGCTGGTCGGGACCCCCGCCTACATGTCGCCCGAGCAGCTGCGGACCGAGGACCTCGACACCAAGAGCGACATCTACTCCCTCGGCGCGACCCTCTACACCTTGCTGACCGGCGAGCCCCCCTTCCTCGCCGACGGCCTCGTCGAGCTCTCGGTGCGCGTCCTCCAGGACGAGCCCGAGCCCCCCTCGCGGCGCCGCCCAGACGTCCGCGCCGGCGTGGAGGCGGCCTGCATGCGCTGCCTCGCCAAGGACCCCGCCCAGCGCCCCAGCGCGCTCGAGCTAGCGGACGCCCTCGAGGGCGCGGCGGAGGACTCCCTGATGGGGAAGATCTCGCGCCGCTTCCGGCGCAAGCACGTCTAGGTCAGCGACAGCGCCTCCGCGCCCCGCACGAAGGGGTGAGTGGCGCTACTTGACCCGCGAGGTCGAGCCGTAGTTCGGCGTCTGGTCCCCCGCGTGGTAGTCGTGGCAGGTTTGGCAGCCCGAGCCGTAGCGCTCCTCGGTGTGGCACTGCAGGCAGCCGGCCTGGTTGCGCAGCCCGCGGGTCCGCCAGGCCGGGCTGATCTCGAAGTCGCTCAGGGAGCGGCTCGCGGGCGGCTCGGCGCGCATGACGTGACAGCCGCGGCAGTCCGACTCGAACTCCACGTGGGGCTCGTGAGCGAAGAAGGTCAAGCGACGGGCCGTCTCGGGGGGGTCGAGCGCCGCCTTCCACTGCACGCGCGAGGCGGCCGGACGGGAGGGGTCGACGTGGCACTTGCCGCAGCGCTCGGCGAAGAGGGCGAACATGGCCTCCTGCTGCTCGGGCCGCCCCGCCTGGGGGGCCAAGCCGAGCAGCGCCTTCAGCAGCGGGTCGCGGTGGGTGTAGTCGCGGTAGCTCAGCCCGCCCCGCTCGTCGCTGGCGACGTAGCGGCCGCCGCCCTTCCACCCGTCGCTGAGGCTGGTGCTGGCGTCCACGCTCAGCTCGCGATCCGAGGAGCTCCCCTTGGGGTCGAACCAGGCCTTGCGGAACTGCTTCAGGGCCGCCACCGGCAGGGCCCGGCGCAGGTCGGCGAGCGAAGCCTGGGGGGGGAGCGCCAGGACCTCGCGCAGGGACTCGACCTCACCCGCGATCAGGGCGTCGAGCAGCTGCTCGGTGCGCTTGCCGTAGGCCCCCGCCAGCTCGGCGTCCTCCTTGTTCTTGGCCAGCTTCTTCAGGTCCCGGCTCTTGAGGCCGTCGCCCACCGAGAAGCGCCCGTCGCCGTCCTTGTCCTCGGGCGCCTTGCGGATCAGCGAGCGGAAGCGCTTGCGCAGGATCTTCAGCGCCCGCTCGGCCTGCTTGTGCTCGGCGTCGGGCAAGAGGAGTCGGGTCAGCTCGGTCGGCTCGATCTCGGGCAGCTCGTCCAGGCCCGCCGGGCGCGCCTCGAGGTCGCTCAGCCAGGCCCGCGCCGGACCCGGCAGGGTCTGGATCAGAGGCAAGGGCTCGAGGTTGACCCGGTGCTGGTGGCAGCGCAGGCACACCTGCTCGAACACGTCCTCCTGGAGCACCATGTGCCGCCCGCGCTCGTCGGCCCGGTGGCAGGCGGCGCAGGCGAGGCTCTCGCTCCCGAAGTAGGAGCCGTAGTGCTGGACGTGGGTGAACACCGGGTTGCTCGCCAATTGGCGCTGCCCGAAGCTGTAGAACTCGGGGTGCCCCGCCTCGAAGCTCTCGAAGCGGGCGGTGTGGCACACCTGGCAGCGGTGCTCGGGCGCCTCGCGGACCGGGGCCGAGCGCCCGTGGTGCTCGCTGTGGCAGAGCGCGCACTCGACCTCGTGCTCGATCGCGTAGCCCGTCTCCGCCGACTCGATCCCGTAGGCCTGCTGGAGCAGGTCGGCGCCGCGCTGGAGCACCCCAGGCGGGCGCCGACCCGACTGGACCCGCCCGCGGGCGTCGCTCTGCAAGGCCGCCAGGGTCGCGGCCTGGAGGGTGTGGGCCCGGTGCCAGGCGTTGTCGCCCTCGCTCAGCTGGTGGCAAGCGCGACACTTGGCGCTGTCGACGCCGCCGTGGTTGCCGATCGCGGCGGCGGTCCAGCTCGCGGTCTCGCTCTTGACCGCCGCGGTGTGGCAGTCGGCGCAGGCCAGGGCCGCGTGGTGGTTGGAGAGCGGGCCGGGGTTGCTGATCGCGTCTCGCGTGGCCGGGTGGCTCAGGCCCAGCGCCAGCGCGCCCAAGGTCACCAGGACCGCGCTCAGGTTGGCCAGGCCGCGCAGGCGCCGGGTGCTGGGCGCCGGCTGGCAGGCGACCTGGGAGCAGCTCCAGCTGCCGCGCTCGCCGGCGGGGCCCTCGGTGCAGCGCTCGCCGGCGGGCATGCCGCATTCGGCGCCGCCGTCCCGGCGAACCCAGGGGGTGCACACCGCCCCGCAGCCCCCGCCCGAGCTGGGCCCGAAGCTGCAGGGGTGGCCCTCGGCGTTGCGCCCGCAGCTCCAGCGGTCGTTGGGGCGCTGGTAGTTGCTCGCCTTGTAGCCGGTGAGCTGCAGGCGGCGTCCTCCGTGGGGGCGGCTCACGACATCGCTCCGAAGGCGTAGACCAGGACCACGTGCAGAGCCGTCACGACCAGGGCGCTGTAGGCCAGGGGCACGTGGAAGAAGAGCCAGTACTTGAGCACCGCCTGGTGCGCGTAGTGAAAGTCGAGGTCGTCCTTGAGCGCGATCGCCTCGCGCAGCTCCTCGAGCAGCTCGCGCTCGTCGGGGCCGCTCAGCTGCGCCACGGCATCGAGCCCAGCCTGCAAGCGCTCGACGGGGCGACGCGAGGCGCCGAGGTGCGCGACCACGTGCGAGGGGCCCGCGAAGTAGCCCGCGAGGTGCTCGCGGTAGAAGGCCGGGATCGCCTCGGAGTCGGCGTCCTCGGCGGCGCGCAGCACCGCCCGCTCGACTTGCTCGCGCAGCTGGCGGGTCAGGAGCGGGATCCGCTCGAAGAGGACCTCCTGGCCGCGGTCGGCGAGGAGCCGCGGGAAGCGGCGCGAGACGAGGTGCCCCACAGCGCCGCTCAGGACGAGCCCCATGTACTGCAGCCAGAGCAGGGCCTCGACCGGGCCGTCCGGGATCCCAGGCCCCACGTGCAGCATGAACACGAAGAAGGACAGGTAGCCGAACACGAGGTGCGCCCACAGCCAGGCGCGCGAGCTGACCATGCGCGGGAGGAAGTCCAGCTTCTTGCGCAGGTTGTAGGCGGTCAGCAGGAGCATCAGGACCAGCAGGATCCAGCCGCTGAACCATGCGGGGTGACCCAGCACGCGAATGTGCATCGCGTGCAGGGTCCACAGCAGCGCGCCCCCGCCGCCCATGACCAGGAGGGCCGGCGCGGGGCGCCGCACGAAGGAGCGGATGTCCGGTGAGCCGCCCATGCCTACTCCAGCCACCGGACCAGGTCGACCAGCGAGCCCATCTGGCTCAGGTCCACCCGCTTGAGCGCGTCGTGCGGGCAGGCCCGCACGCAGGAGGTCTCGCCCGTGGCCTGGTCGTGGCAGAGGTCGCACTTGGTGGCCCGCAGCAGCGGCGGCCCCACCTCCTCCTGACCGTCCTCGTTGATCACCCGCGCCGTGACCAGGTCCTCGTTCCCGTTGCGGATCGGGACCATGCGAATGTTGTCGTAGGGGCAGTTGTGCGCGCAGGCGGTGCAGCCAATGCAGGTGTCGTCGTTGATCAGCACCAGCCCGCCGCCCAGCGGACGGTGGATCGCGCCCGTCGGGCAGTCGATCAGGCACACCGGGTCGACGCAGTGCATGCAGGCGTTGGCGACCATCAGGTTGCCGTGGACCAGCCCGTGGCGGACGAAGCGCGGGTCGCGCTGGTGCGTCGACGAGCAGCCGCGCACGCAGTCGTCGCAGCGCGTGCAGCGATCGAGGTTGATCACCATCGCCTGCGTGCCGTTGATCAGGTGGTGCTGGACGAGGAACTCGCGCAGGTCGCTGGGGACCTCCTCGGGCACCGTCTCGAGCCCGTTCAGGCCGTTGCTCGCCACGCGCTCGCCCCGCCCGGCGACCAGCTCCTGCAGGTCCTGCGGCCGGTAGGTCGGGAGCACGAAGCGCTCCAGCACCGGGCTCGGGAAGAACACCGTGTCGGCGTAGCCGATCGCGCGCAGGGTGTAGGGCAGGGTCATGGGCGCCGAGCCAGCGCCCGGGTCCTCGCCTTGCTTGAGCAGGTAGTTCTCGATCACCTCCTCCAGCCCGTAGCCATAGGGCGCCTCGGGCCGGAGGTAGCTGACGGTGCGCTCGCCCTGGTCGCTCTCGCGCGTCAGCCGGGCGAAGCCCGCCCGGATCATGATCACCCCGTTGGGGTAGTGCCCCTGGTTGGCGATCACGGGCTGGTTCTGGGTCCGCTGGCTCCAGTGGGTCCCCTCGAGCTCCTCCTCGGGGCCGCGCTCGAACCAGCGGAACTTGCCGTAGCTGACGAAGTCGGTGGCCTTGATCACCTCCTCCAGCGCCAGGGGCTGGATCAGGTTGGTCACCAGGGGCGTGACGTCCTTGCCGAGCCGCAGGCCACTCCGCTCGCGGGCCTCGCTCGGCCGGGCGTCGGCGATCGGGACCCGCCAGCGCCAGTCGGTCTCGCCGGCGGCGTTCTTGAAGACCAGCACGTGGCGGCTGGTCTCGCGGGCCAGGTATTCGCGCCGCTGGAGGTGCCCCAGGGCCGCCTCGCAGGTCGCCTGGTCCGGCAGGGCGCGCTGGCCCAGCTCGCAGAGGTAGGCCTTGATCCCGCCGATCCCGTTGTGAACCGGCGACTCGGCCAGGAGGCGCAGCGCGAGCTCGCCCTCGCCGCCCGTCGCCTGGGCGTCGAGGTCGGCGGCCTGGAAGAGCAGCCAGCAGCCTTCGCCGATCCGGACCTTGGCGCCGGGGAAGAGCACGATCCGGTCTCGCACGCGCTCGCCGTCGACCACCGTGCCGTAGCGCGAGCGGTTGCGCAGGAACCAGCGCCCGTCCTCGTAGCTGAGCTCGGCGTGCTCGGCCGAGACCCGCGGCCGGAGCGGGAGCTTGATCTCCGCCTTCTCCGCCGCGCCGAGGCGATAGGTCCCCTGCTTGGGGTCGAGGTCGAGGTAGCTCTCGTCGCCCTCGAGCCAGAGGCGGAGCCGATAGGCCAGGGGCGAGGGGGCCGCGCTCGGGATCCGGAACTCGCTCGGCCAGCCGCTGCGCTCGCGGGGCCGATACCAGCCCAGCTCGTCGAAGAAGAGCCCGCGCACGTCGCCGCCGCTCAGGCGCGCGCGGATCGGGTCCGTGTCGCCGACCCCCGCGAAGAGCCCGGTCCTGAACACGTAGGAGCGGCGCGAGCTGTCGCGATAGCGCTCCTCGACGTAGCGCTGGAAGGCCTCGTCCTCGCCCACCAGCGCCCGCAGGCCCTGCCAGCGGATCTCGAGCAGGCGGACCTCGTCGCTGTCGGGCACCACGCTCGCCGTGCGCGGCGTGCGCGTCAGCGCGGCGATCTCGCCGAACACCTCGCCCTCGCCGAGGGTGTGCTCCTTGCTCATGGCCGGGAGCCGATCGAAGTCCTTGATCACGATGGGGACCGGCTCGCTCTGCTGAACCTCGTAGCGCTCGTCCCCGCGCTGAGCTCGCACCTCGCAGCCGGGGCTCGCCCCGAGCCAGCGCATCAGGAGCGAGAAGAAGCCCTTGCGGCGGG
>CALDQK010000361.1 GCA_937911525.1 uncultured bacterium | reverse complement strand
TCGACGGGGTCGCCGAGGGCCTGCTCGGGCGCCATGTAGGAGGGCGTCCCCAGGACCTCGCCGGTCGCGGTCAGGCTGTTGCGGTCGACCACCTTGGCCAGCCCGAAGTCGCTCAGGACCGCCTGCTCGTCCTCGCCGTAGAGCACGTTGGCGGGCTTGAGGTCGCGGTGCAGGACCCCGACGGCGTGCGCCGCGCTCAGCCCGCGCGCCAGGTCGGCCACCAGGCGCGCGGCCTCCTGCGCGCCGAGGGGGCCGCTCTTCCGCAGGCGCTGCTCGAGGTCGCCCCCGGGGCAGAAGGCCATCACCAGCCCCAGGACGCCCTCGTCGCGCAGGCAGGCGTGGACCCGGATCACCTGCGGATGGTTGACTCGCGCCAAGGCCACCCCCTCGCGCTCGAAGCGCGAGACCAGCTCGTCCCCGGCCCCGAGCGAGATCAGCTTGACCGCGCGCACCGCGCCGGTGCCGGCCTGGCGGGCGCGGTAGACCTCGCCCATTCCGCCCGCCCCGAGGCGCTCCTCGAGCAAGTAGTCACCCAGCTGCCTGCCTCGCTGGCTCATGGCTGGACGCTACCAAGCCTGGCTACACTGCCGCCATGGAATCGACTCCTGCTCCTCCCCCCGACCCGCGCGTCCTGACGGGACGGATCCTGTTCTTCGCCGGCGCGCTCGCCCTGCCCCTCGGGGTCGGGATCGCGCTGGGCTGGTATGCGGGCGACCGCGGCGTGCGCTGGATGCCCACGCTCCTGGGCGCGCTCTGCCTGTTCTGGATCGGCTCGCTCCTGCTACTGATCCTGGGCAGCCGGCTCGAAGGCAGCGCCGGACAGCCCGCTGGCCGCAAGCGCGTCGCGCTGGCGGCGCTCGCGATCGTGGCCCTGGCCGGCGTCCGCATGGGCGTCGCCTGGCTCGAGCAGCCCTCGCCCCTGACCAGCCTCGAGCTGCCCGCCTACCGGCGCGTGTTCAGCAACGACGCGGCGCGCTACCAGGAGCTGACGCGGACCCTGGACCGCTCGCTGCGCGTCCTGGCCGAGCAGAAGGCGCTCAGCTCGGACCCGCCGCGGGTCCTGAGCGCCGACGAGGAGGCCGCCGTCGCCGACGCCTGGGAGGCCTACGTCCACGGCGCCTTCGCCCTCGATCGGATCCGCTCCTTCTACGAGGACTACTACCGCTTCGACACGGGCCGCGCCGACCGCGGCCGCCACCTGCGCAGCTACCTGCTGACCTTCGCCGCCGAGCTGGCCCTCTACGAGCGCACCGCCCAGCTGATCGAGCTGGTGGCGCCCAACGAGAACGTGCGGACCTTCCTCAACGTCGCGCGCCCCGAGCGCGGCCTGGCCGAGGACAGCCTGGCCTTCGTGCGCGAGGAGCTGGCCGGCCTGACCGACCTCTCGCGCGTGCTCGCCGGAGAGCAGTATCTGGAGTGGCTCGACCTGACCTTCGCCGCCGAGGAGGAGGCGCGGGCCGAGGGCTACTACTGGCTGTGGCGCGAGGTCCAGGCGCAGCTCGAGCGGATCGGGCGGCGCAACAAGGCAGCCCTGGCCCAGCTGACCGTCGCGGCCGACTGGGCGCCGATCCGGCGCAAGCTCAAGCACCTGACCTTCCCGGTCCAGAAGGAGGTCGCCGAGGCCATGGGCGACACCAAGGTCCGGCGCCGAGGCAGCTACCTGATCCGTCCCGAGCAGCTGAGCGAGCTGCGCCGTGAGCTCGAGCCCGGCGACGTGCTGCTCGGGCGCAAGAACTGGTATCTCTCCAACCTCGGCCTGCCCGGCTTCTGGCCCCACGCCATGCTCTACGTGGGCAGCGACCAGGAGCTCGCGCGCCTGGACGCCGACCCCGAGGTCCAGGCCTGGCTGAAGGCCGAGGGCCAGCCGAGCCTGGTCGAGCTGCTGCGCGCGCGCACGCCGCGCGCCTGGGACGAGCGCAGCGCCGACCCGGAGCTGTGCGTGATCGAGGCCGTCGGCGAGGGGGTGCTCCAGCACGACCTCCCGCACGCCTCGGGCGACTACCTGGCCGCCCTGCGCCCGCGCCTGAGCACCCTGGACAAGGCCAAGGCGATCGCGCGCGCCTTCGCCTATCTCGGCCGCCCCTACGACTTCGACTTCGACTTCGCGACCGACCACGCGCTGGTGTGCTCGGAGCTGGTGTGGCGCAGCTACCGCCCCCAGGGCGGCGCCGCCGGCCTCGACCTGCCCACGGTGCGCGTCGCGGGGCGCGAGACCGTCCCGCCCCAGGAGTTCGTCAAGCGCTACGTGAGCGAGCGCAACCTCGACCCCAGCCAGCAGCTCTTCGACTTCGTGCTCTTCGTCGACTCGATCGAGGCCGAGGGGCGCGCCTACCTCTCGGACGAAGCCGGCTTCCGCAAGACCGCGGAGCGGGCCAAGTGGGACATTTCGCAGCGATAAGACTCATGCCCGTGCCCGTGCCCGAAAGGAAGAGCAGAAAGAGCTGTCGCAAACAGCGAAAGCTCCTTCGCGTTCCTGAGCTGGAACGGGGAAAACTCGAAAACTGGAAAGCGCGGTGGCTGCTCGGCGGAGCTGC
>CALDQK010000360.1 GCA_937911525.1 uncultured bacterium | reverse complement strand
AGCTCGCAGGCGACGCCAGTCCCGAGCGAGCGGCCGATCAAGACCAGCTCCTCGCGCGCGACGCCGAAGCGCTCGCAGGCGCTGGCGACGGCGGCCTCGCCGTCGAGGAAGAGCCCCGCCTCGCTGGGCGAACCGGGGCAGCCGCCGTAGCCGCGGTACTCGGCCAGGAACACGTCGAAGCCCAGCTTGGCCAGCTCGCGCCCGATGTCGAAGTTGCGCGCCGCGCTCTCGGCGTTGCCGTGGAAGTAGACCGCGCTGGCGCGGCGGGTCCCCTGGGCCCGAACCGCGGCGCCTCTCAGGGGGGTCCCGTCGCTGGCCTGGTATTCCACGAGCTCCAGGCCGGGGGGATGGGCAGGAACCGGGAGCGGGTCGCCTGGGAACATCATGGAGCGGGCCATGGTCCCGCTGAAGATGTAGCCCACGAGCACGAGCCCCATCCCCAGCAGCATCGCGGCCTGGGGCCGGTGACCGAGCAGGGCCTGTCGCCCGCCCTCGATCAGCAGGATCAGCGGGAAGGCGCCCAGGACGGGGGTCAGCACGACGCCCGCCGGGGAGAGCCCCTTCGCCTGGGCGTAGAGCAGCCAGCCCAGGCTCGAGCCGACGACCAGGAGCAGGTAGAGGATCACGAAGCGAACTCCTCGCTCACCGAGCACCTCGGGCGACTCGCTCGCGAGCCGAGCTGCGCGCAGCTGGGCGGGACCCGGCGGCGGAGCTGGAGCCGGGTCCGTGGGAGCGGGCGGCTGCTCCGCCTCAGCGCTCAGCCGTCCAGGTCCTTGAGGTAGGGCTCGACGGTGCGCGCCAAGCCGGGCAACGCCGAGGCGACGTGTCCGCGAGCGGTCCCGCGCAGCTTGCGATAGGCCTTCTGGATCGCGCCTGCGCCGCGCATGTTCGCGCTGTCGACCCGGCGGTCGGCGACGCCCAGCAGCGCTTCGGCCACCGCCCCTTCCTGGCGGCGAAGCTCGGCGTCCAGGGGGCCCCTCGAGTCTCCCTTGCCCGCCCAGGTCTGATAGTAGGGCTCGAGGGCGTCGCAGAACTCCGGGAGCATGGCGTCGACCACGCTTGGGACGAATCCGGGCTTGAAGCCCTTTACGAGCTTGTAGGCGGCCTTGAGCGGAACGGCCCGGACGCCGCGCTTCCCGCCCATTTCGCTGTCGATCAGGCGGCAGGTGTCGCTGACGACGCGCTGGCGGTCGTCTCCGAGGAGGTGGTCCCGAAGGGTCGGCATGCTGAGGGATCCTGTCTGAAACGCTCCGATTCCCACCTTGGGGTGTCGCGGAGACTCTGGCTTGCTAAGGTCCGATATATAACACGCTTAACCTCACGTCGGCAGAGCGCGCCCTCTTGGTCCGCTCGCGTGGGTCGAAGGCGAGGGCTATCCTGCCGGCGTCGGCCGGTCGTTGGAGGAGTTTTCCATGGCGCAGTGGCAAAGCCTCGCGGATCTCGCGAAGGGTTGCGCTGCCTTGCCTAAGGGAGCGTTCCAGGAGAAGTATTCGAGCCCCTTCCTGCTCGAGCTCAACCCCGAAGAGGGTGAGATCGGGAACGCGGGGGAGACTCGGGTCTTCGAGGCGGACGCTGTGGCGACGGACCTTGCTCCCTCGCTGAACAAGAGCCTGATCGTCAGCTTCGGCGACGGTGAGGGCTTCACCTTGGGCAGGAGCGAGGGCTGCGACATTCCGTGCAGCCACAGCACCATTTCGGATAACCACTGCCGCTTCGACTGCTTCGGCAGCATCTGGGCGATCAAGGACGAGGAGTCGCGCAACGGGACCTTCGTCAACGGGCGCCGCTTGGGCTCGGGCGAGCAGAGCCCCCTCAAGTTCGGCACCAAGATCATGACGGGGTCGGCGCAGTTCCTCTTCCTCAGCCCCGACGACGCCTTCGAGCTGATCCAGGAGCTCTCCCGCGAGCCGCGCATTCGGCCTCGCTCGCTGGGCAAGTACCGCTCGGAGTTCAAGGAGCTCGGCGAGGCCGAGGCGGTCCGCGACAAGTTCCCTGGCCCCTTCCTCGTCGTGCAGGCGCCCAAGGGACGTGACGCCTCGGCCAAGAACAACGCCGTGGACAACAACACGATCACGCTCTCGGAGGAGGAGCTGAAGAAGAGCGTCAACAAGAACGTGACCGACGCCATCTTCGACCTCGGCAACCACAACCTGGTCCGCATTGGCCGGGCCACGGTGACCCAGATCCACCTCCCCCTCGGCGCGGTCTCCAACCTGCACTGCGCGTTGGTCCGCAACGAGGACAGCAGCTGGAACGTGCAGGATCTCGGCGCCAAGAACGGCACCTACGTGTGGGGCGATCGCCTCCCACCCCAGGGCTGCAAGACGCTCGAGTCCGGCACCGAGATCACCCTCGGCAACATCAAGTCGATCTTCTTCAACACCGAAGATCTGCTGACCTACGCGACTCACCGCGACACCCTGGTCTAGGCCCCGGGGCTCGCTCGCTCTCGCCCTGGCCTTGCCGGGCTGGCGCGCGAGCGCCGTGGTCGCGGGCTTCGGCTGGCTCCTGGACGAGAGTGAGGGCTTGTTGCTCAGTCCTGCGGCAGTACCGAGACGCTGACCCCGCCGGGCCGGAGCTCGGCGCGCAGGAAGGGCGGCAGGGCCTCGCCGGCGAGGAGCGCCTCGAGGGTCAGCTCCTGCCCCGCTTCGCGCAGCTCGACGTAGCGTTTCTCCAGCCGTCGGCGCGCCTCGGCGGCCCAGGCGCCGGGGCTGATCACCTTGCCTTCGTAGATGCGGAAGCCGACCCCGAGGGGGTCT
>CALDQK010000359.1 GCA_937911525.1 uncultured bacterium | reverse complement strand
CCTGCCACGCCATGGGCGGCGCCGCGGGCGCCCAGCTCGCCCTGCGGCTGCGAGCCGCGGACGCCGAGGCTCCCGATCCCGCTGGTCGCGCCTTCGGGCAGCCCCCGGGGGCGCGAGCCCGGGTTCGGATCGAGGTGGAGGACCAAGGCTCGGGCATTCCAGCCGAGAAGCTGGACCGGATCTTCGAGCCCTTCTTCACCACCAAGGAGGCGGGGGAGGGGACCGGGCTCGGTCTCTCCGTGGGCTTTGCGATCATTCGGGACCACGGCGGGTGCATTTGGGTCGACACGCGCGCGGGCGAGGGCACGACCTTTACCCTCGACCTGCCGCGTGACCTCCCCGAGACTTCGCAGGTGGAGGCGGCTGGCGCGGGAGATGAGACGTGAGCGGTGAGCGAGTCCTGGTGGTCGACGACGAGCTGCCGATGCGGCTCGGCCTCAAGGAGGTGCTCAAGCGCGCCGGCTACGAGGTCGAGCTCGCCGAGGACGGCGAGAAGGGGATCGCGCGGCTGGACGCAGAGCGCTTCGACGTGGTGATCACCGACCTCAGGATGCCGGGCAAGGACGGGATGGAGGTGCTGCGCCACGCCAAGAGCCGCCATCCCGAGGTGCTGATCTTCATGATCTCGGCCCACGGCGACATCCCGACCGCGGTCGAGGCGATGAAGTATGGCGCCCAGGACTTCATTCAGAAGCCCTTCCAGATCGACCAGGTCCGCGCGCGGATCCGGGCCGGGCTCGACACGCGCGGCGAGAGCAAGCGCCCCGTGGGCGACCTCGCGGCGGGCGAGGTCGACGAGTCGATCTGGGAGGAGTTCCCCCACGTCGTCGGGCGCAGCGACGCGCTGGGGCGAGTGCTCAAGACGGTCAAGAAGATCGCCCACTCGCCCTTGCCCGTGCTCGTGCTCGGAGAGACCGGCACCGGCAAGGAGCTGATCGCGCGCGCGCTGCACGAGCACAGCAAGCGGAGCGGACAGCTCCTCGCGACCACGGGCCAGCTGCCGGCTTCGCTGATCGAGAGCGAGCTCTTCGGGCACATCAAGGGCAGCTTTACGGGCGCGACCAGCGACAAGGCTGGCTACTTCGAGGCCGCGCACGGGGGGACGCTCTTCCTCGACGAGATCGGCGACCTGCCGATGTCGGTCCAGGTCAAGCTGCTGCGCGTGATCCAGGAGCGCGAGGTGGTGCGGATCGGCGAGTCCAAGCCGCGCAAGATCGACACCCGGCTCGTGGCCGCGACCAACGTCGACCTCGAGGCCGCCGTCGCGGCGCAGCGCTTCCGCGAAGACCTGCTCTACCGGCTGAACGTGATCACCCTCGTGCTCCCGCCCCTGCGCGAACGCGGGGAGGACGTGATCGAGCTGGGGCGGCGCTTCCTCGAGAAGGCGAGCCGGGAGGCGGCGCGGGAGGGGATGTCCTTCGGCGACGACGCCCTGGAGGTGCTGCGCAAGCACCGCTGGCCGGGGAACGTGCGCGAGCTGGAGCACGCCTGCCAGAGCTTGGCCTACCTGGCCGAGAACGACGTGGTCAGCGCGGCCGACGTGGAGGCCGCTATCGCGTGAGGCGGATCGGGCCCTACGAGGTGATCCGCGAGGTCGCGCGCGGGGGCTTCGGCGCGGTCTACGAGGCACGCGGCCCTGCGGGCGAGCGCGTCGCGATCAAGGTCCTGCTCGCCTACGACGATCCGCGCGAGGTCGAGCGCTTCCTGCGGGAGGGCAAGGTCGTGCAGGCCCTGGGGCACCCCGGGATCGTGCGGGTCCACCAGGTCGGCGTCGACCCCAAGCCCTACCTCGTGATGGACTTCGTGGGCGGCGAGAGCCTCCAAGAGCGCCTCCTGCGCGGCGGTCCCTGGCAGGGGAGCACCGCCGCGCGCCTGATCCGTGAGCTCTGCGACGCGGTCGCGGCGGCTAACGAGCAGGGGGTGCTGCACCGCGACCTCAAGCCGCACAACGTGCTCCTGGCAGGTCGCAAGGCGCTCCTGACCGACTTCGGGATCGCCCGCGTGGCGGGCGCGCGCGACCTGACCCTGAGCGGCGAGATGCTGGGGACGCCCGGCTACATGGCGCCGGAGCAGATCCACGGCGACCGCGCTTCCTTCGGCGCCCACACCGACGTCTACGGCCTGGGGGCGACCCTCTACGCCTTGCTCACGGGGCGCCCCCCCTTCCAGGGCGACTCGGTGCTCGCGACCCTGGACCGCGCCGTGCGCGAGGACCCTGCGCCTCCCTCCACCCTGTGCTCGGTCGATGCGGGGCTGGAGCAGATCTGCCTGCGGGCCCTGGCCCGCGAGCCGGGCGAGCGCTATCCCGACGCTCCGGCCTTGGCAGACGCGCTCCTCGCCTGGGAGGGGGCTAGCCGCGGCGGGAGCCGCGGGCCCGGGCGCCTGATCGCTGGGGCGGCGCTCGCTGGGCTGGTCGTGGCGGGCGCCTGGTGGGCTTCCGGCCTGGCACCTTCGCCGCGCCAGGGGGCGGGCTCCGCTCGCACGCCCGAACCCAGCGCTTCGTCGGGCGCCGACCCAGGAGAGGCCGAGTCCGCCACCCGGCGGCTGGCCGACCTCGAGCCGAGGCTCGAGGGCTACGACCCCCGGACCCTCGAGGCGCTCGCAGCGCTGGGCGCCGAGCTGAAAGGGAGCGACGCCCGACGTTGCAGGCTGTGGCGGACGATCCTCCTCGCGCTCGAGAAGAAGGCAGGCCCGGCCCGAGAGCTGTTCGAGGACACCAAGAGAGGTGAGCACGGCCCAGCCCACGACGCGTTCTACGAGTTCGCGCGTGGCCAGCTCTTGATCGCCGAGGGGGCCGGGCTCGAGCAGGCGCGTGAGCGCTTCCAACGCGCCTGGGAGGTTGACCCGCGGCCGGCCTACGCCGCCTGGTGCGGGCTTCTGAGCAGCGGACGAGCGCGGCGCTCCTGGCTCGAGCGTGCGCAGGACCTCGAGCGCGATCACCCCGACGTGGTCGCGCTGGAGGTCAGGGTCGCCCGCGCTCAGGACGATCTCGAGAGCGGCGGGCGGGCCAAGGTGGTGCAGCGGATCGCTGAGGCCCTCGCCCGGCACCCGGCTCACCCCACCCTGCTCTACGAGGGGGTCTACGACGCCTACGTCCACGCGCAAAGGCTACGCCAGGGAGGCGAGCAAGCGGCCGCGCAGAAGCTAGAGCGGCTGGCGATCGGCTGGGCGGAGGACCTCGAGCGCTTCTGGCCGCTCAGCCCAGGCGCACTGCGCCAGGTCGGTTGGCTCTTTGGACGACGAGGGATCGATGCGGAGCGGTCCAAGCGGCCGGCCTTGTTTGCCCAGGGAGTCGAGCGGCTGAGCCGCGCGCTCGAGCGTGCGCCTGGGCTCGAGTCGGTTCGCCGTGAGCGAATGTCGCTCTACGGTCGGCTCTCTCGCTTCGAGCTCGCGCTCCAGGACTACGAGGCCCTGGGAGGGGGCGAGCGGGGGGACGAGAAGACCTTGCACGGGATGACCACAATGGTGTGCGCGATGCTCAAAGAGGAGCGGCTGACCTGGGCCCAGGCCGACGCGCCCACTCTGCTCGCGGCCTTCAAGGCCGCCAAGGAGGCCTGGGTCCAGCTCGAGCGGAGGTTCCCCCAGGCATGGCAGCGCCTGGCCCGACGGACTCGCCAGGGCCAGAACGCGGGCAGCCGGATGGTGCAGCTGGGGATCGACCTCGCGCGCCTGCTGGGGATGAACCGCCGCTGGGCGGACAGCGAGACGGTGTTCGCCTCCTGCGCCGAGCGGATCAGCGAGTCGCAGGCCACGGAGCTGGAGGCCCTCTTGCTGCTGCGCCGCGGCCGGAACACCCTCGAGCGGGCCTACTACGGCGGGCGAGACGCAAAGACCTGGGTCAAGCGAGGTCTCGTGGATCTGCGCCGCAGCCACGAGCTCGGTCAGCCCTCAGCCGGCCTGGTGTTCGAGCTGTGGCGAGCCGTCCTGCAGGCGCCTGGGAAGCTGCAGCTCGAGCGCGGAGAGCTCTCCGCAGCGGACCAGGCGCTGGTCCAGGTGGCGCAGGCCGCAGACCTCGGCGACCGGCCGGCCAAGGCGGCGGCCCTGGCCAGGGCCGCCGCGGCTTGGCCCTACGATCCGCTGCTGCGCTACCTCGCCATCCTCGAGCTCTCACGCCAGTCTCGCCACGAGGCCGCGCTCGAGCTCTGGCGAGGGGCGCCTGAGGAGCAGGAGCGGGAGCATCCGCTCTTGCTCCTCGCGGCCGCCGTAGTCCAGCAAGACCTGACGGGACTGAACGAGGACACGACCGCGGGTCGACGCGCGCTGGAGCTCTTCGACCGCGCGATCGAGGTCTACCCCGACTACGTCAACGCCCGCCGCCACCGCATGGGCTTCTACATCGCACAGGGCAGGCGCGAGGCCGCGCAGCGCGAGCTGGAGTGGCTGCGCGCGCGGGACGATCCGCAGTCGCTCGAGCGCCTGGTCCAAGCCCTCGAGGCCGCCTCGAAGCGCTAGCCCGAATCCGTCACCACCTCGTTCCTCGGTGGAGACGGCTGCGGCCTAGGAGGACCTTCTGATTCAGCTAGAAGGGCGAGAGGGCCTGGAGGTGGCTCTTGCAGGCCTCCGCGGTCGCGCCGCCCAGCTCGGGGTAGGCCTGCTTGAAGAGCGCCCAGGCGCGTCCGCAGTGATACTTGGCGCGCTTGCCCGCAGAGAGCTCGTTCAGGCGCGCCACCGGCAGCTTGGTCTCGCGGGCCTTGGCGAAGAGCAGCACCTGCTGCTTGATCCCCTCGGCGAGGGCCTGGTGGAACTTGCTCAGCGGACCCGGAGGGTCGAGCTGCTCGAGGCGGGTCAAGAGCGCCGAGGTCGTGTCCTGGTAGCGGCGGTGCTTCTCCTTCATGGAGACCTGTTGGCCGGCCTGGAGCAGGGGCTTGCCCTCCTGGTAGCGCTTGAGGGCGTGGAGCATGCGGATCCGGGCGTCGATCGCCTCGAGCATCACGGTGTAGACGGTCTCGACGTAGCTCACGTCCGCGCGAGGGATCCCCTGGAGGGGGTCGGGGAGGGGAGTGATCGGCGTGGGCCACTGCTGGCCGGGCGGCGGCGCGATCGTGGCGGGGTAGATCCGGGTCCGCCCAGGCTGGCGGACCGGGCCCTCGTCCTGCGGGATCTGGCTGACGCTGGGCTGCGGCGCTCCTGGAGAGGCAGGCGGAGGAGGCGGCGGCGGGCCGGGCGCCTTGGCGTTCGGGCAACCAAGGGTCGCGGTCACGGTCAGAAGCGCGAGCGAGAACGCGGCGCGCTTGGCCACCGGAGAACGATTCATTCAGGAGCCTCCCAAGCGGCGAACCAGGCGCCAGTTCTGAAGCGCGAGGAGCAGGATCACCGCGACGCACACCACTACCCCCGCCGAGAGGCCTGCGACCAAGGGGTTGTGAGCAACCCAGCGGGAGAATCGCTCGAAGGCGCCGACTCGCCGGGCCAGGACGGGCTCCCCCCGCAGCCAGCGCTCGAGCTCGGCGGCGAGCTCGAGGGCGCTCCCGTAGCGGCGCGCGGGGTCCTTCTCGAGGCAGCGCAGGACGACGGCGTCGAGCTCGGGGGGGAGGTCGAGGTCGACCTGGCTGGGGGCGGGCGGGGGGGTGTCGTTGAGGACGAGGAAGAGCAGCTCTTCGCCGCGGCCGAGGTAGGGGGGACGTCCAGTCAGCGCGTGGAAGAGGGTCGCGCCGAGGGCGTAGACGTCGCTCCGCTCGGTGACCTCCCCGCCGAAGGCGCCGGCCTGCTCGGGTGGCATGTAGGCCGGGGTGCCCAGCGGCGCGCCGGTGCGGGTCATCGTCCCGTCGTCCGAGCTGCGCGCGAGGCCGAAGTCGACCACGAGGGCCTCTCCGTGCTGGTCGATCAGCACGTTCTGCGGCTTGAGGTCCCGGTGCAGGATCCCCTTGGCGTGAGCGTGGGAGATCGCGCGGCACACGTCGCGCACGATGGTGACGCGGGCCTGCAGGTCAGGCGGCTCGGCCTGGTCCTCGTCGAGCGCCTCGGCGAGCGAGACCCCCGCAACCCGCTCCATGACGAGGTAGGGCCGCCCTTCGTGCTCGCCGCTGTCGTGGAGGGGGACGTCCAGCTCAGCCTGGGTGCGATGGGGGTGGGCCGCGAAATCTTGTTCCGGCGCTGCAGGGGGCGCAAGGACTATACCGGCGAGCGCAACCACTTTGCCTCAGTCGCCGAATTGCTGGCCCCGGA
>CALDQK010000358.1 GCA_937911525.1 uncultured bacterium | reverse complement strand
CCTGCCGCAGGCGCCCTTGCCGATCGTCGTCGTGCTGGCCCTGACCGCGCTGATCCTGAGCGGGCGCAGTCAGTCGGCCGAGGAGACCTTCATGTGGTTGCTGCCGACCTCGGTGATCGTGGGGCTCTTCCTGCGGATCTTCGGCTGAGGTATCGCGCTCGCGCCCCAGGCACTAAGCTCTGCGCCCCGCGCCAGCCCGCAGGAGCCAGCCCATGAGCAGCGAGAACCTCTCCTATCCCAAGGAGAAGCTGAACGTCCTCCTCTTCGAGGGGATCCACCAGACCGCGGTCGACCACTTCCGCGAGGCGGGCTACACCTCGATCACGCACCTCTCCCACTCGCTGCAGGGACCCGAGCTGCACGAGGCGATCGCCAAGGCGCACATCGTGGGCGTCCGCTCGCGGACCAAGCTGACCGCCGAGGTCCTCGGCCACGCCAAGCGCCTGTTCGCGATCGGCTGCTTCTGCATCGGCACCAACCAGGTCGACCTGCCCCACGCCGCCAGGCTGGGGATCCCGGTGTTCAACGCGCCTCACAGCAACACCCGCAGCGTGGCCGAGCTGGTGCTCGCCGAGTGCGTGATGCTCTATCGCGGGCTGGGCGACAAGAACTCCAACTGCCACGCGGGGGTCTGGACCAAGAGCGCCAAGGGCAGCCACGAGGTCCGCGGCAAGACGCTCGGGATCGTCGGCTACGGGCACATCGGCAGCCAGGTCTCGATCCTGGCCGAGGCCTTCGGGATGCGCGTGCTCTACCACGACGTGGTCCCCAAGCTGCCCATGGGCAACGCGACCCGCGCCGGCTCGCTCGGCGAGCTGCTCGAGCAGTCGGACATCGTGACGCTGCACGTGCCCGCCGACCCGAGCACCGAGCGCATGATCGACGCCGAGGCGATCGGGAAGATGAAGGCCGGCTCCTTCCTGATCAACGCCAGCCGCGGGAGCGTGGTCGACATCGAGGCGCTGGTCGCCGCGCTCGACCGCGAGCACATCCTGGGCGCGGCCATCGACGTCTACCCCAGGGAGCCCAAGTCCAACGACGAGCCCTTCGAGTCGGCCCTGCGCGGCAAGCGCAACGTGATCCTGACCCCGCACATCGGCGGCTCGACCAGCGAGGCCCAGCACAACATCGGCGTCGAGGTCGCCAACAAGCTCGTCGAATACAGCGACCAGGGCTCGACCCTGAGCGCGGTCAACTTCCCTGAGCTCTCGCTGCGACGCTGCGCCGACGAGGCCCACCGAGTGCTGCACGTGCACCACAACAAGCCCGGCCTGCTCGGCGCGATCAACCGCGTGCTCGCGGACGCCGACTGCAACATTCAGGCGCAGCACCTGCAGACCACGCCGGAGGTCGGCTACGTCGTCCTCGACGTGGCGCCCAACTACCCCAGCGACCTGCGCGAGCGCCTCGAGGGGATCGAGCACACGATCCGCTGCCGCTTCCTCTTCTAGCGCGCTACTTGCCCGGCGCGAAGAAGCGCAGGAAGGTGCGCCCGCTCATGGTCGGGCGGGCCATGCCGCAGGGCGGGCAGGGCTCGGGCTCGTTGGCGTCGATCTTCCACTCGACCCCGTAGGGGAAGCCGCGGGTCCGCTGCTGCTGCTGCCAGAAGCGCGAACCGAACACTTCGCGCAGGGTGTTGAGCTGCTCGCCGGAGGCGCTCTCCATGGCCTCGAGCAGCGCCGGCGCCGCGCGCAGGAAGGCCTCGTCGTCGCTGACCAGCTTCTGGTGGGCGTCCCAGCGCGGCTGCTGCTCCTTGCCGAGCAGGCGCTTCACGAGCGCCGCGGTGGCCTTGTCCTGGCGCGCCCGCTTGGCGCGCTGCTTCAGCCGCTCGCCGCCGCGCAGCAGCTTCTCGAGGGCGGCCTCGACCTCCTTGGGCTCGTCGAGGGCGACCTTGGCCCCGGCGATCCGCTTGCCCTGCGGGTCGAGCAGGACCAGGGTCTCGCCCGGCTTGGCCTGGGCGCGCTGGGCGCTGGCGCACACCCACACGGCCTCGAGCAGGTAGCTGCACATGGGCGCCAGGTCTCGCTGGGAGAAGCCGCCGGGCGACTGGATCAGCGGGATCAAGTCCTCGAGCGCCTCGGCCAGGACCGCGCGTCCGGCCACGTCGTCGGCGGCCGGCACGATCACCGCCACTCCGTTGGCCGCGCTGCGCTTCAGCGCCGCGAGCGCCGCCTTCCAGGCCGCCTCCTCGGCGCGCGCCTGGGCCTTGGGGTCGTCCTGACCCAGGGTCAGCCCGCCGAAGCCGAAGATCAGGCCCCCGCTCAGGGCCGCGCCCAGCTTGAGCAGGCGGCGGCGGTCGTGCAGGGAGTCGAGGTCGTCGTCGCTCATGTCGTCGTCTTGCTCCATGCCGGCCCTCACAGGCGCACGGTGGCGCTTGGGGGTGGCTCGCGCAATCCCGTCCATGACGCGCTGCCGTATCCGGCTGGAAGCGTGGGCTTTACAAATGCCAAGAATCCGGCTGTGAACTCTGTTCTTCCAAATTCGGAAATCGGCGTGTGCGAGCGACGACGCCAGGGCTCCTCGCGCTCCTAAGCCCTGCGAACTCGGCTCTCCAGCCAATTCAGCGGCTGGCAGGAGCCTTGCGCCAGGCAGTCTCCGCCCCCGGTCCATCCCTCGAGAGGCCATTCACATGATCCGCCCCGGGAAGCTCCTGCTCGTCCTCACGCTCGCCGCCGCCATCACGGGCTGCGGCGGGCACAAAGCCAAGAGCAGCTCCAGCTCGACGACGGTGGCGCCTGCCACCTCCCAGGCCGCGGCTGGCGCGACCATCGACGGCGCCCTCGCGGTGGCCGAGGTCACCAGCGCTCGCGTCGAGCTCTACTCCATTGACCCCTCCACTCGCGGTCTGAAGATCGCCGCCGTCGCTCAGGTCGGCTCGGGCGGCACCTTCTCGCTCAGCGCGCCCAGCGCTCAGGGCCCCGCCCTGCTCGTGGTCCGCGGCGGCAGCTACCGGGACCTGGCCAGCGGCCAGCGGGTCGCCTTCGGTGACCCCGCCGCCGACCCCACCAGCCTCGACGACCCGCGCGAGCGCGTGCTGGAGGTCGTGCTGGCCGAGGCCGCGGGCGCCCACACCCTCAACCCCTCGGCGTTGACCACGATCGCCAGCCGGCGCGCGCTGACCCTCCTGGCCGACGACGCCGACGCGCTCGAGGCCAAGCAGGTCGAGCAGCTCCACCTCGACCTCGCCCAGGAGCTGGGCCTCGTCGTCTCGGGCCAGGCCGTCGACCCGCGCGGGCTCGCGCCGATCGCCTTCGTCGACACCTCCAACGCCGCCGCGATCCAGGCCCGCCCCTTCGCGCCCGAGGCCAGCCTCGGCGCGATCCTGGCCGGGATCAGCCAGGAGGCGATCCGGCTCGGCATGACCGACCCCCGCCAGCTCGTCGACCTCCTGGCGGCCGACTTCTCCGACGGCGCCTTCGACGGCGCGGCCCCCAGCGCCAAGGCCGGCGAGTGCGAGGAGCTCCGCCTCGGCGCCGCGCCCTTCGACCCGAGCGCGGGCACCCAGGGGCTGGCCGACAGCGTCGCGGCCTTCATGGACCAGAACCCCCGCAACGCCTCGGGTGAGCCGGCCGCGACCTTCGCGCCGCTCCTGGC
>CALDQK010000357.1 GCA_937911525.1 uncultured bacterium | reverse complement strand
TGAGCTGGAGTCGTTCCTGCTTTCTTGCTTTCCTTCTTCACACACTCGGGTCAGAGGGAGCTGTCGCTCGTGCGACAGCTCCTTCTCGCTCCCGAGGTTTCGCGACAGCCTCCCGTGCCCCGTGCCCGTGCCCGTGCCCGAAATCGGGAGGACAGGCCGAGGCGACTCGTGCTGGGTCTCAACCGTCCCGCGCCTTCTCCCGCCCCTCGATCTCCTTGAGGTATTGCCGCGCCAGGCTCGCCCCGCGGGTGTTGGGGTAGCGCTTGAGGATCTCCTGGTAGCGGGCCTTGGCCTCGCTCGGGTTCTGGGCCTGGAGCGCGCGGGCGGCCTTGATCGCGTCGTCGGCCGCGGCGGTCTCCTCCTGGGTCGGGGGGCGGAAGTCGTCGGCCGGGCCGAAGCCGGGGCCCGAGAGGGACATGAAGACCATGGCCCCCACCACCGCGATGATCACGGCCGGGATCACCATCAGCCAGATCGTCTCGCCGCTGCTCGAGCCGCGGCGGACGTGGCGTCCGCGCCCTCCGGCGGCGGGGCGCTTGCGCCGACCGCTGGCGTCGGGGGCCCGGCGGGCGGCCGAGTCGTTGACCCCCGCCCCGCGGCCGCTCTTGCGGCTGCTGGGGCGCTTGCGGCGACCCGAGCGCCCGCGCCCGCTGCTGCGGCTGCGCGAGCTCTTGCCGGCCAGCACGTTCTCGAGCTCGTCGATCAGCTCCGCGGGGGTCTGAGGGCGGTCCTCCTTGTCCTTCTCCATCATGTGGAGCACCAGCTCGCTGGCGCCCTTGCTGATCTGGTCGTTGAGGTCGCGCGGCGGCTCGGGCTCCTCGGTCAGGTGCTTGGTCATGAGCACCATCGGGCTCTGACCCTCGAAGGGAGTCTCGCCCGTGAGCATGTGATAGAGCGTCGCGCCGAGGCTGTAGATGTCGCTGCGAATGTCGACGTCGGCCTCGCCCCGCGCCTGCTCGGGCGAGAGGTAGTGCGGCGTGCCGACCGGGATCCCGGTCGGGTCCCCCGCAGCGTCGCTCTGCATCTTGGCCAGGCCCAGGTCGCAGAGCTTGGCCATGTTGTTGCGCGTGACCAGCACGTTCTGCGGCTTGACGTCGCGGTGGACGAGGCCGTTCTTGTGCGCGTGGTCGAGGGCGTTGGCGATCTGGAGCGCGATCTGGAGCGAGAAGCGCTCCTCGAGCGGGCCGGTGCGGTCGATCAGCTCGGCGACCGACTCGCCCTCGACGTACTCCATCACGAAGTAGTAGATGCCGCCCGGCGACTCGCCGACGTCGATCCCCGCGATGATGTTCTCGTGGTTGAGCTTCGCGACCGTGCGCGCCTCGCTGTAGAAGCGCTTGATGAACGCGGTCTCCTTGGCGGCGCTCGGCGGCAGGACCTTGAGCGCCACCACCCGGTCCAGCGACTTCTGGCGCGCCTTGAACACCATGCCCATCCCGCCCTCGCCGAGCAGCTCGAGCACCTCGTAGCCGGGGATGTTGCGGACGGCGCGGTTGAGCTTCTTGGGCGGGGTCGCGACGTGGCTGGTCCGCAGGCGCCCCTTGCCCGAGCGGATGTCGGTCACGCCGCTGCGGCTGTCCATGCGGGAGCCGCCCAGGCGCTGCACGTCGAGGATCGCCTGCACGTCCGCGTCGCGGAGGTAGCCCTTCTCGACCATGATCTCGCCCAGGCGCTTGGGCTCGACCCCGAAGCTCTTCAGCTTCGACTGGATCTCCAGGCACTCGCGGACCGCCTTGCGAGAGGCGAAGCCCTCTCGCACTGCGATCTCACCGAAGCGATTGCCTGTCTTCTTCCCCATGAGCGCGCCCAGGCAACCGCAGCAGCCGCCGCGCTACCCGCCTCCCGGCGGCCTAGCTCGCCTCGCCGACCGACGCCTCGTCCTCGCCGTCGGGCAGGGCCGAGAGCTCGTCCGTCGCGTTCGGGTCGAAGCGGCGCGTCCCCTCGGGAGGGGTGTCGCTGATCCGGTCGGAGAACATCTTCCAGATCCCCTCGGGCGTAAAGAACTGACAGGTGACGTCCGGCCCGAAGCGAAGGGTGACCCCGTCCTCGAGCTTGACCTTGCCGTGGCTGGGAGGGATCTCCTTACCGCCCACGAAGGTGCCGTTGCTGCTGTTGGCGTCCGAGAGGTACCAGGCCTTGTCCCGCGCCACGTGCGTGAAGTAGGCGTGGAACTTGGACACGCTGGGCACGTTGAGGCGGAGGTCGCTGTTGGCGGCCCGCCCCACGGTCAGCATCGAGGCGAAGCGCCCCTTCTTCTTGAGCATGAAGGCCCACTTGCCCATCCGCTGCAGCACGCGCGTGTGCTCGGCGGTCGTCCCGCCGTCGGTCGGGCTCGTGATCGTGTGGAAGTGGGCGTTCTCGAGGTTCTCGCCCGGGTTGTCCGTGACCACCACAGGGAGATCGTGCTTCTCGAGGAATTGCTCCTTCGAGAGGGAGAGGAAGCTCTCGAAGAGCTTCGACATCGAGACGATGTTCTCCTGCAGCGGTTGGTCGCTCACGGTTCCTCAGGTGGAGGGGCGGCGGCGGGAAGCCTTCATGCTAGGGCAAGGCGCCTCGGATACAAGTCTTTGCGGGTAGCGAGCTTCAGAGCTCGACGTAGTCCAGCGGATAGGGCACGTGGGCGTGGATCCCCATGGACTCGAGGTAGGCCGCGAAGGCGAGCGAGGCCGACTCCTCCCCGTGCACCACGAACACGCTCTTGAGCCCGGGGATGTGCTTGACGTAAGTCGCTAGCTCGTCACGGTCGGCGTGGGCCGAGAAGCCGTTCATCTTCATGACCCGGGCCCCGAGGTGGTACTTGCGCCCGTAGATCTTGACGGTCGAGTGCCGCTCCAGGATCCGGCGCCCCAGGGTGTGCTCGGCCTGGAAGCCCACGATCAGGATCGTGTTGCGCGGCTCCTCGATCGAGTGCTTGAGGTGGTGCAGGATCCGCCCGCCCTCGCACATGCCCGAGGCCGAGATCACGATGCAGGGGCCCTTGCGCGCGTTGAGCTCCTTGCTCTGCTGCGTGGTCCGGGTGTAGGTCACGAGGTCGAAGCCGAACACGCTCCCGCCAGCCTGGAGCAGCTCCTTGGTCTCGGCGTCGTAGCACTCGGGGTGGTCCCGGTAGGCCTTGGTCGCGTCGATCGCCAGCGGGCTGTCGACGAAGATCGGGACCTTGGGCATGCGCCCTTCCTGGAACAGCTCCGCCATGTAGTAGAGGAGGTTCTGGGTCCGCCCGACCGAGAAGGCTGGGATCACGAGCCGGCCCCCGGCGTCGAAGGTCTGGTTCACGACCGTGAACAGCTTCTCCTTCATGCTCGTGGCGGCCTCGTGGGTCCGGTTGCCGTAGGTGCTCTCGGTGATCAGGTAGTCGATTCGAGGCAGGAGCTGCGGGTCGCGCAGGATCGGGTGGTGCGGGCGCCCGAGGTCCCCCGTGAAGCCGAGCCGGACCGTCTTCCCCTTCTCCTCCAGCTCGTAGAGGGTGACCGCGCTGCCGAGGATGTGCCCCGCGTCGTAGCAGGTCATGCGCACGCCCGGGGCGATCTCCTTGGTCTCGTGGTAGCGGACCGTGTCGAAGCGGCTGGCGGCCTCGTCGGCGTCCTGCTGGGTGTAGAGCGGCTCGACCTCGGGCTCCCCGGGCTCGCGCTTGCGGTTGAGGTATTCAGCGTCCTTCTCGGCGATGTGCGCCGAGTCCCGCAGCAGAACCCGCGCGAGGTCCGCGGTGGCCTCCGTCGCCGTGATCCGCCCTTCGTAGCCGCTCTTGACCAGGTTGGGCAGGTTCCCCGAGTGGTCGATGTGCGCGTGGCTGAGGACCGTATGGTCGATCTTGCTCGCGTCGAAGGGGAGCTCCTTGTTGCGCTTGCGCGCCTCGCTCCGGCGCCCCTGGTAGAGCCCGCACTCGAGCAGGATTCGCCGCTCCCCGATCTCGAGCACGTGCATCGAGCCGGTCACCGAGCGCACGCCGCCGCAGAACTGAATCCTCATCAGGCCCCCCTTTGCCGCCACAGGGTGACCCCTGCGTGCGCCTCGCGCCAACTCCTGCTCTAGGGAGCGATCAGGGCGGCGCGGACGGGGCTGGCGTCGGCGTGGGCGAGCCGGAGGGGCAGCGCGATCAAGGTGTAGAGCCCCGGCGCCACGTGGTCGAGCACGATCCCCTCGAGGTTGGCCATGTCGCAGCGCAGGAGCGCGTTGTGGGTCTCGAGCGCCTTGCTCTGGAAGGGGTCGACCGAGGGCGTGTCGATCCCGACCAGCACCCCGCCCGCCGCGTGGACGTGCTCGATCAGCTCGGGCGAGAGGCTGTTGAAGTCGGTGTTGAACGCGTTGGGGTCGGGGAAGGAGCCCGTGCGGATCAGGAGGCGCGGGGCCTCGACTGGCCCGGGCAGGTGCTCGGGGAGCACGCGCTCGCCGCGGGGCAGGTCCACGTGGACCACCTGGCAGGGACCGTAGTAGTAGCCGAGGTCCCGGCTGGCGATGTCCATACCCTCGGGCGTGTAGTGGTTGGGCGCGTCGGCGTGCGCCCCCACGTGGACCGTGCTGGTGAAGGAGCTGAGCGTGAGGTTGGCGCCCTGCTTCATGTCGAGGGCGACCTCGCGCGTGTAGGGGACGTCGCCCGGCCACACGGCGATCCCCTCCTGCACCAGCGGCGAAATGTCGATCAGCTTGCTCACGGCAGTCCCTAGGTGGGGCGCGCCACGACCTTCAGCTCGACCGCGATCGGGGTGGGCAGCGCGCCGATCTGGAGCGTGGTCCGCGTGGCCTGGATCCCCTCGAAATACTCCTTGTAGACCGCGTTGTAGGCGGCGAAGTCGCGCTTCATGTCGATCAGGAAGGCCGTCACGTCGACCACGTCCTCGAGCTTGCTCCCGCAGCCCTCGAGGATCGTCTTCACGTTCTCGATCGTGGCCCGCGTCTGGGCGGCCGCGTCGTAGGGGCGCTTGGCGCCGGTGGCGTCGACGATCGCGCCGCCGGGGATCGCGTCGGTGCCGGGCTGGCGGGGGCCGACCCCCGAGAGGAAGAGCAGCTCGCCGACGCGGCGCGCGTGGGGGTAGGCGCCGACGGGCTTGGGCGCTGCGCTGACGTTGAGCACCTCGTCGCTCTTGGAGGTCGACTCGGCCTTGCTCTTCTGGGGCGTGACCAGCTTCTCGGTCTTCTTGGGCTTCTTCTTCTTCTCGCCCTTCTTGGCCTTCTGCTTCTCCTTCTTGGGCTTCTTGGGCTTGTCGTCCTTCTTCGGCTTCTTGCTCTTGTCCTTCGCCACGCTGCTCCTCCTCAATCGCTCAACTTGATGCACACGTTCTTGCTCTCGCTGAAGAACTCCAGCGAGTAGCGCCCGCCCTCGCGCCCGACGCCGCTCTCCTTCACCCCGCCGAAGGGGACGCGCAGGTCACGCAGCAGCCAGGTGTTGACCCACACCATGCCCACGTCGAGGGCCGCTGCCACCCGGTGCGCGCGATCCAGGTCCCGGGTCCAGACCGAGGACGCCAGCCCGTAGCGCACCCCGTTGGCGATCTGGAGCGCCTCGGCCTCGTCGCGGAAGGGGTGGACGGTCACGACCGGCCCGAAGATCTCCTCTTGCTCGGTCCGGCACCCGGGCGCGAGCCCCGTGATCACGGTCGGCTCGAGGAAGGCGCCCCGATCGAAGGGGGCCGGGAGCTCGGGGCGCTCGCCGCCGCAGCGGATCGTGCCGCCCTCCTCCTGCGCCAGGGCGACGTAGCCCTCGACCTTCTCGCGGTGCCCGAGCGAGACCAAGGACCCCGTCGTGGTGGCGGGGTCGCTCGGGTCGCCCAGCTTGAGGGCGCGGGTCCGCTCGACCAGGCCCTCGACGAAGCGGTCGTGGAGCGACTCCTCGACCAGGATCCGCGAGCCGCAGAGGCAGATCTGGCCCTGGTTGGCGAAGGCCGCCCGGGTCACGCCCTCGAGGGTCTTCTCCAGGTCGCAGTCGGCGAAGACCAGGGTCGGGTTCTTGCCGCCCAGCTCCAGGCTGACCTTCTTGAAGTGGGGCGCCGCCGTCGCGGCCACCCGCGCGCCCGTGGCCGTGCCGCCGGTGAAGCTGATCGCGCGCACGTCGGGGTGAGCGACGAGGGGCTCGCCGACCTCGGGGCCCAGGCCGTGGACGAGGTTGAAGGCGCCGGCCGGCAGGCCGACCTCGGTCAGGAGCTCGGCCAGGGCCGCGGCGGTGCGCGGGGTCAGCTCGCTCGGCTTGGCCACGATCGCGTTGCCCATGGCCAGCGCGGGGGCGGTCTTCCAGGTCAGCAAGTAGAGGGGCAGGTTCCAGGGCGTGATCAGCCCGACCACGCCGACCGGGCGCCGGAGGGTGTAGTTGAAGGCGCCCGCCATGGGGTGGAAGCCCTCGGCCGAGTGGCGAATCGCGCCCGCGAAGAAGCGGAAGTTGCTGACCGCGCGCGGAATGTCGACCGCCCGCGCCAGCGAGACGGGCTTGCCCGTGTCCTGGGACTCGAGCTCGGCCCAGGCGTCCAGCCGGGCCTCGATCGCGTCGGCGACCCGGTCGAGGAGGTCGGCCCGCTCGCCGCTGCTGGTGCGGCCCCAAGGCCCCGCCAGGGCAGCCCGGGCCGCCTCGACCGCGGCCTGCACGTCGCGCCCGTCGCCGCGCGGGATCTGGGCGATCACCTCGTCGGTGGCGGGGTTCTTGTCCTCGAGGGTCTCGCCGCTCGAGGGCGCGCGCGGCTCGCCGCCGATCCATTGACTGAGAGTGACGACGCTCATGGATCCTCCCGGACGCGATAGCTTACGGGCTCGTCCCGGAGAAGGATGTCCCCCTCGTGCGTCGTGCTGCCTACCTGCTCCTGCTCTGCCTGGTCCTCGCCGGCTCGATCGCCTGCTGCGCGGGGCCCGAGCTGATCGGCGGTCGCTACGAGGAGAAGCTCCTCCTGCAGCGGCGCCAGACCTTCGCCCTGGTCGGCCCCGTGCTCGACGACCCCCAGGCTTGGGCCTACGCCGAGCCGCCCGCCGCGATCGCCGCGCTCTACAGCCACTACCAGGTCGCCGCGCTCAGCAGCGGGATCCCGCCCGCGGGCGCCGAGTTCCCTGGGGTCCGCCCGCTGGGCGAGGCGCCGCCGCCGCTGCGCGGTGCCCTGGGCGCCGCGCGTGAGGCGCTGATCGCGTCGGGCTACCGCCCCGTCGGCGAGGGCGAGACGCCCGACTTCGTGCTCTCGCTCGGCCTGACGAGCGGCGAGCGGGGCGAGGTGGTCAAGTTGGACCTGAACGTCGGCGCGGAGGTCGAAGGGACCTTCGACCCGCAGCAAGCCTCGATCGTGGTCGGGCTGACGCAGGAGGAGGGCTGCGAGGTCGACCTCGACGAGCTGGTGCGCGAGGTCGTGGGGGCGCTGCCCCCGCAGGACCCCGCAGGGGAGCGCTGAGCTTGGAGTCGGGGTCCGAGTCGGAGGGAGCGGGGATCCAGCCCGGGTCGGAGGCTGAGGCCGAGGGCACCGAGGCCGAGGCCGAGTCCGAAGGGCCGAGGTCCGAGTCCGAAGGGCCGAGGTCCGAGTCCGAGGCCGAGCCCGAGGCCGAGGGGCCGACGTCCGAGTCCGAGGCCGAAGGGCCGAGGTCCGAGTCCGAGCCCGAAGGGCCGAGGTCCGAGTCCGAGTCCGAGTCCGAGTCCGAGCCCGAAAGGCCGAGGTCCGAGTCCGAGTCCGAGTCCGAGCCCGAGCCCGAGCCCGAGCCCGAAGGGCCGAGGTCCGAGGCCGAGCCCGAGCCCGAAAGGCCGAGGTCCGAGTCCGAGCCCGCAGGGCCGACGTCCGAGCCCGAGTCCGAGCCCGAGGCCGAGCCCGAGGCCGAGGGGCCGACGTCCGAGTCCCAGCCCGAGGCCGAGGGGCGGGTTCGGGTGCCGGCGCTGCCCGTTGGGTGGGCGGTGGTGGCGGTCGCGCTGCTCCTCTGCTCGGCGGTGCTGCCCAGCGGGCTGCCGCGGCGACTCGCGCGGCAGAGCGCCTACCCGTGGCGCGGGCTGGGCTTCGAGCTGGACGAGCACCTGTTCCACGGGATCGAGGTGGCGGGTCAGCGGCTCGAGGGCGGGCGCCTGCGCTGGGAGCGCTCGGTGATCCAGCCCGACGGGAACGAGATCGAGCTGGCGAGCCGCTCCTCGCTCGGCGCCGAGGTCGTGATCGTGGCGATCTACCTGGCCTCGCTCCTGGCGGGGGCCTGGCTCCTGCGCCGGGGCGCGCGACGGGTCCTGCAGACGAGCCCCTGGGCGCGCGCAGGGCCAGCGCTGCTCGACGTGCTCAGCGTGCTGGTGCCGCTCTTCCTGCTCGGCGGACTGATCGGGGGAGTGATCGCCGCGCGCCTGGACGGGGGCTTGCCCCTGCGGCGGGCGATCTACCTCTTCGCGCAGCCCCTGCTCTCGGTGCCGCTCTTCGCCGCCTTCCTGGTGTTCCGCTTCGTCCTGCTCGCGCCCCTCGCCGAGGAGCTGGTGTGGCGCGGCGTGGTCTATCTCGGCCTGCGCTCGCGCCTGGGCGCGGTCCCCTCGGCGGTCGCCTGCAGCCTGGCCTTCGCGGGCTGGCACTTCCTCGCCGGCTGGAGCACCCCGCACGCCCTGGCCGTCCAATACGTGTTCGCCTTGGCCGCCTGCTACCTCGTCGAGCGCACGGGCTCCCTCTGGCCGGGCGTCGCCCTGCACGCGGTCGGCAACGCCTGCGCCTTGCTCCTCTATGCCCTGTGCATGAACGCGCCCGAGCACCTGGTAGGGCTGTTCGGGGCCTGAGCGCTAGCGCTCTCGCGCGCGGCGACGGGCGGCCTGGAGGGCGGAGGGCCTGAGCCGGGCGTACGAGCCGAGGCACAGCGCTCCCATACAGAGCGGCAGCAGCAGGATCGGAGAGGCGACGACCAGGCCGAGCGCGACTCCGCCGCCCAGGAGGCAGAGCAGCCAGCGCGCGGGGCTGCTCGAGCTCGACATGCTCCGAGCTCGGCGGCGGGGCTCAGGGGCGCGGCGACGCAGGGCGGGGCTCCCTTGGCGGGCGCTGGCTCCGCGCCGACGCCCTCGTCGGCTCGGGCGCTTCAGGGGGCGCTCAGGCGCGAAGGCGCGGCGGATCACATGGTTCACGACGAAGTTCATGCGAGGGCCGGGCGCAAGCCAAGGGCCAGCCCCCTTGACCACGACTCAATGCCTTACGCAGGCCGGCGTCCTCGTTTTGGTCGCGCGCGTCCCGCGAGTGACAACCGCGGCGACGCCGGGACGGCTCGCGGCGAAGGCGCTCAATCCTCCTCCGCGAAGATCTCCGGCTCGACCGCGACCGAGATCGGGCAGTGGTCGCTGCCGAGGACCTCGGGGTGGATCGCGGCGCTGCGCACGAAGGGCAGCGCGCCCGGCGAGGCGAGCACGTAGTCGATCCGCCAGCCGACGTTGCGCTCGCGGCAGCCGGCGCGCTGGCTCCACCAGGTGTAGTGGCCCGCCTGCCCCTCGTGGAAGTGGCGGAAGGTGTCGGTCCAGCCCTCGCGCAGCCAGCGGTCGAGCTCCTCCCGCTCTTCGGGCAGGAAGCCGCTCGTCTTGTTGTTGCTCTTGGGACGGGCCAGGTCGAGCTCGGCGTGGGCGGTGTTGAAGTCACCCATGACCAGGATCCGCTCGCCCGCGGCGCGGGCCGGCTCGAGGCGCTCGAAGAGTCGCCGGTAGAAGTCGAGCTTGAAGGGCACCCGGCTGTGGTCGCGGTTCTTGCCGCTCCCGTTGGGGAAGTAGCCGTTGACGATCGTGAGCCCGCCGAAGCGCGCGATCTGCAGCCGCCCCTCGCGGTCGATCTCGGCCTCGCCGAGGGTCGTCTCGAGCTCGCTGGGGGCCTCCTTGCTGTAGAGGGCCACCCCGCTGTAGCCCTTGCGCTCGGCGGCGCTGAAGTGACTCCGCCAGCGGCCGGGGCGGGGGCGCTGCACCTCGGCGTCGAGCTGCTCGGGGAGCGCCCGGACCTCCTGGAGCGCGACCAGGGTGGCGCGGGACTGGGGCAGCCAGTCCAGGAAGGCGTCCTTGGCCGAGCGGAGGCCGTTGACGTTCCAGGAGTAGATCCGGCGGGCGGGGCGGCGGCGGGGCATGGGCCGGAGTCTAGGAGCCCGCGCGGGTCGACGGAATGGCTGGCGCTTCCGGGGCCAGACCGCCATGTCGAGCTTCTGGAGCCGCTAGGAGGACCACCGGCGGGCGGACCTCGCTAACCTCTGCCCCATGAAGATCGCCACCGTCACCTGCCGCGAGCTCCCCGAGCCCGACCACGATCAGGAGCCTCTGAGCGCCGCCCTGCGCGCCGCGGGCCACGAGGAGTCGCTGATCGCCTGGGACGAGGGCGAGGCGGACTGGAGCGCCTTCGACCTGGTCGTGATCCGCTCGACCTGGGACTACCACCGCAACCTGAAGCGCTTCCTGGAGTGGGTCCGCGCGACCGACGCTTGCGCCAACCTGCACAACCCGGCCGAGACGGTCGTGTGGAACGCCCACAAGCGCTACCTGATCGACCTGGCCGAGCGCGGGATCCCCACCGTCCCGACCGCGCTGATCCCGGCGGGGAGCGACCAGGAGCTCCAGCCCCTGTGCGAGGAGCGCGGCTGGCGCGACGTGGTGGTCAAGCCGGCCGCCTCGGCGGGCTCCTACATGACCCACCGCGCGGGCGCCGCCGACTGGAGCGCGGGCGAGTCGCACCTGGCCGCGCTGCGCGCCACGGAGGACGTGCTCGTCCAGCCCTACCAGACCTCGGTCGAGGGTCACGGCGAGCGGGCGGTGTGCGTGATCGGGGGCGAGCCGACCCACGCCGTGCGCAAGTCGCCCCGCTTCGGCGACGACGCCGAGGCCGTCGAGCTGGTCCCGATCGAGGAGGACGAGGCGGCCCTGGCGCGCGAGATCCTGGCCGAGGTCGCGCCGGGCCTGCTCTACGCGCGGGTGGACCTGGCCCGCGACGAGCAGGGGAAGCCCCAGGTCATGGAGCTGGAGCTGATCGAGCCCTCGCTCTTCTTCCGGCAGCACCCGCCGGCGCTGGACGCCTACCTGGCGGCGCTCGAGCGCTACGCGCGCGGGTGAGGTCTACTCGCGCAGGCGCGCCACGCCGGGCTCGTCCTTGCCCAGCCGAGAGGGCCTAGCCATTGAGGGTGACCTTCAAGCTGGGGTAGAGCTTGGTCCCCAGCACCGGCCCGAACCAGTAGCGGAACACGTGGGCGCACACCAAGCCGGCCTCTTCGGGGTCGAGCTCGCGGGTGTGCTTGTCCTCGCGCGGAAGGATCGAGCCCAGCTCGAAGCGGAGGTGGTTGTCGACCAGGCCGAGCTTGAAGCTCCGCTCGCCGATCGCGGTGGTCACGACGTTGATCAGCCCGCCCGGCCCGGGCCCGATCGCCTCGACCATGAAGTCGGGCATGGGCTCGTCCTCCCAGCCCTCGGGCAAGGCTTCGCGCAGCGCCTGAGCGAAGCGCGTCAGCTCCTCGCGCTCTCCCTCGACCCACATGTAGGACACAGGCCCTCCTGCTGCGCGCCGCTCGCCGGAGGGTGCGCCAGGCGCTAGCCTACCTGCATGCTGGAGCTGACCCTGCCCTTCGAGCACAGCGTCGTGGCGCCCGTCCCGCCGAGCGCGGTCTACGAGCTGCTCGACGACATCCCCGACTCGCTGGCCCACTTCCCCAAGCTCGACCGCGTCCGCCGCGAGGGCGAGACCTGGTTCTGGGAGATGGAGAAGATCGGGCTGGGCAAGTTCAACGTGCAGGTCGTCTACGCGGTCCGCTACGAGAAGGACCCCGTCGCCCACTCGATCACCTGGGCGCCCGTGGACGAGAGCGGCAACGCCTGGGCCACCGGGCGCTGGGTGTTGAGCGAGCAGGGCGCGGGCACGCGCATGACCCTGCGCAACGACCTGAAGGTGCGCTTCCGCGGGATCCCCGGCGTGGTGCGCCGCGTGGTCGAGCCCCTCGCGCGGCGCGAGAACCGCGGCCTGATCCAGAGCTACATGGAGAACCTGGTCAGGACCCTGGGCGGCGGCGACGGGCGCCTGCGCACGCGCGCCCAGACCGAAGGAGCGAGCTCGTGAGCGACGTCGACACGGTCGTGATCGGCAGCGGGGCGGGCGGCATGGCCGCCGCGCTCGTGCTGGCCCAGGCGGGCGAGCGCGTGCTGGTCTGCGAGCAGCACTACGTCCCGGGCGGCTGGTGCCACTCCTTCACCCTGGGCGGCTACCGCTTCAGCCCCGGCGTGCACTACATAGGCGAGCTGGGCGAAGGCGGTGGCCTGCGCGAGCTCTACGAGGGGCTGGGGCTGGCCAACGACCTCGAGTTCTTCCAGCTCGACCCGGCGGGCTACGAGGTGGCCCGGATCGGCGACGCCGAGCCCTTCCGCTACCCCGCCGGCAAGGACGCGCTGATCGCGGCGCTCTCGCAGCGCTTCCCCGCCGAGGCCAAGGGGATCAGCCGCTACGTCGAGACGCTCCAGCGCCTGAGCGACCAGCTGGCCCTGCTGAGCCGCGTGCGCGGGCCGCTGGACGCGCTGCTCCTGCCCTGGCGGGCGCGGACCGTGGTGCGCCACGGCTTCGGCTCGCTCGAGAAGCTCCAGCGCCGCTACCTGCGCGACCCGCTCCTGCGCCAGATCTGCTCGGTCCAGGGCGGCGACTACGGGCTCCCGCCCCACCGCACGCCGGCGGTCCTGCACGGGGCGCTGGCCGAGCACTACTTCGAGGGCGGCTGGTATCCGCGCGGCGGCGGCTTCGCGCTCCCGCGCGCCTTCCTGCGCGGGCTGAAGCGCGCCGGCGGCGAGCTGAAGCTCCGGGCCGAGGTCAGCGAGATCCTGACCGAAGGGCGCCCGGGCAAGCTGCGCGCGATCGGCGTCCGCCTCGCCGACGGGACCGAGGTCCGCGCCAAGCGCGTGATCAGCAACGCCGACCCACGGGTCACCTTCCGCCTGGTCGGCCACGAGCGCCTCTCGGTCAAGCTGCGTAAGAAGCTGGCCAAGACCCGCTACTCCTGCGCGGTGCTGAGCCTCTTCCTGGCGGTCGACATGGACCTCCGCGCGGCGGGGCTGACCTCGGGCAACCTGTGGTGGAGCGAGGGCGTCGACGTCGACCCCTACGCCGCGGTCCAGGACCCCTCGCGCTGGGAGGAGCTGGGCCCCGCGGGCCTGTTCCTGACCGCGACCACGCTCAAGGACCCGACCAAGCACGCCCAGGGGCGGCACCTGCTCGAGGTGTTCTGCATGGTCCCCTACGAGCCCTTCCGCCGCTGGGAGGGGACCGAGCACGGCCAGCGCGGCGCCGCCTACGAGGCCCTCAAGGCGCGCTGGAGCGAGCGGATCCTCGCGGTGGTCGAGCGCCTCGTGCCCGGGGTCCGCGACGCGATCGCGTTCCAGGAGTTGGGCACGCCGCTGACCAACGACTTCTACGTGGCCGCCAGCGAGGGCTCGATCTACGGGATCGAGAAGACCCTCGACCAGCTCGGCCCCGGCGCCTTCCCGCTCCAGACCGAGGTCACCGACCTGCACATGTGCGGGGCGAGCACCCTCAGCCACGGCGTCGTCGGCGCCACGCGCTCGGGGATCGCGGTCGCCAAGGGGATCCTCGGCGTGCGCCAGCGCGAGCTCTACCGCTACGGCGAGGGCCAGCGCCTGCGCTGCTACTCGGCCGAGGACCCCAGCGCCTGGCCCGAGGAGATCCAGCGCGCCGCCGCCCGCGCCCGCGAGCGCGGGGAGCCCGTCAGCTCGGACGCTTGAGCCCCTCCTTGATCAAGGCGTAGGTCTCGCTCGGCTCGAAGGACATGAAGAGCTGGCCGGCGAGCGCGAGCTGGATCCAGGGGTGGACCGCGCGCAGCAGCCGCCCTACGCCCAGCGAGAAGGGGAAGGTCAACGAGACCCCGGCCAGGACCTGGATCGCCATGGTCGCCGCGCGGCTCTGGGCGAAGACCATGGCGACCGCCAGCAGGGGCACCGCCACGAACCACAACGCCATGCAGAAGGCGAAGAGCCTCCGCTCGCGCAGGAGCCCCAGACCGAGCACGGCCAGGCCGGTCCACACGATCGTCAGGATCGGCCCCGGCTCGGACCCAACCGAGAGCGGCAGCCAGTGGCTCAGCTCATAGAGGGCCTGCGCCAAGGCGCCCCGCGGACCGAGCTGGGGGGCGTGGTAGGAGAAGAGCGTCTGCGCGAGGGTCAGTGTGGCCGCCAGGGCGGCCGCGAGCGCGAAGAGCGGGATCAGCAGCGCGCGCCGGACGCGCTCGACCCGACGGGCGCGCCCCTCCAACCAGGCCAGCCCGATCGAGGCCGTGACGGCGACGGCGACCGCGGACAGCGTCTCGAGCACGATCGAGACGCCCAGGCCGCGCCCGAGACCTTCGAGCACCCAGGGCTGAAAGAGCCCTGCGAGGGCTCCCGCCTCCGAGGCGGGCGCCGCGAGCGGCACCCACTCGGAGGCCGGAAAGGTGACCTCGCCCTCGGCGCGGGGCTGCTCGCCCGCCCAGCGCTCGACCTCGACCCCCTCGGAGACGAAGACCTCGACCCCTCCGTAGCCCCAGCAGCGCCCTTCGTGCCGCTCGAAGCGCTCGAGTCGTCCCAGCCAGCCAGCGGCAGGCTCGGGAATGGGCCGCTCCTCTCCGAGCCAGCCTCCACGCGCCAAGGGGAGGAGCGCCGTCCCCTGCAAGCCCTGCCACACGAAGTCGGCGCCATGAGCCGAGAGGCAGAGCACCCCCCGCGCTCGCTCCGCGCCAGGCAGGCGCGCCGAGACACAGGTCAAGGGCTCGATCCCGAGCCCCGAGACCCACTTCCCCACCCGCTTGACGTGCTGCCCGCGCTCGCGCTCCTCCAGCCAGGGCAGCGCCAACCCGAGCCCAAAGGCGCAGAGCAGGCCCGGGACGAAGACCACTGCGACACCGCTCAGCACGCCGCTCCCCCAGCCGCGACCGCTCTGCGCGACGACCTCGGCGCTGGCCAGGACCACCACCCCCAGCAGCGAGCCGAGGATCAGCCCCAGCAGGAGCCCGGCCCGGCGCAAGCCGGCCCGATTGCGGGAGGAGAACAGGGTGGTGGGCTGAGCCTGGGGCACGGGGCCACGCTCCGCCCGCGCGGCGCCGCTGTCAAGCCGCTCGCTGGCGAACGCGCAGCTCCCAGAGCGCGGCCAGGATCGCCCAGGCGAAGACCACCCCGCCGACGGCCGCGAGGGGCTCGGGCACGAGCAGCAGCTCGCGGAAGGGAAGCACCTGCGGGTTGGACTGGACGTATTGCCGCACGTAGGCGGCGGGCACCAGCAGGGCCGCCAGCGAGAGCGTCACCCGGCGCGCCCGCGCCGCGACGTGGGCGAAGCGCTCCACGCGCGGCGTCGCGGGCGCGCCCGCCGCGAGCGGGTCCCGCTCCCAGAGGCGAAGCAGCCACACGGGCAAGAACACGAGCAAGGGCTGGAGCGCGCTCGCGCCCAGCCAGATCGCCGAGCCGAGCACGAGCGCGCAGGCCGCCAGGAGGTAGCGCCAGGGGCGCACGCTCGGGCGCGCGCCGCTCCACCAGCTGAGGCCCGCCGAGACGGGTCCCCACAGGAGGGCCCAGAGCAGGAAGAGCAGCGCCCAGTAGAAGACGAAGGGCAGCGCGCGGACGAGGGCGGTGTCGGAGCAAGAGGCGCAGGCGAGCGCGATCGGCATGGAGTCCTCCCAGGCGATCGCCTGTTGCAAGCGCGAGGCCGCCCGCAAGTCGAGCGCCCTCGAGCGGACTGGGTAGCGACTGACTCGCCTGGGAAGAGCGGGACGAGGCGCCTCAGGGCGCGGGCAGCGCGCCAGGCCCAGGGACCTCGCCCCCCTCCGCCTCGTACTTCTTCAGCTTGCGGTAGAGGGTCGCGACCCCGATCCCGAGGGCGCGCGCCGTCTCGCCGCGGGCGCCCTCGTTCGCCGCGAGCGCGCCCAGGATCGCGTCGCGCTCGACCTCGGCCAGGGGCCGCACCGCAGCCGGGGCGCTCGCGGCCTCCGGGGGCGCGGCGGCGGGGGAGCCCGCCTCGCCGGCGCAGCGCACGCCCTCGGGCAGGTCGTCTCGTTCGATCCGCGCTCCCTGCGCGACGACCAGCGCCCGCTCGACGGCGTTGCTCAGCTCGCGCACGTTGCCCGGCCAGGAGTAGCGCAGAAGCTGGTCGGCGGCCTGCGGAGTGAAGCCCTCGGCCTGACTGCCGAGCCGGGTCGCGAGCTCTCTGAGGAGGTGGCGCGCGAGGGGCAGCACGTCGGCCGGCCGTTCGCGCAGGGGCGGGACCTGCAGCTCGATCACCTTGAGCCGGTAGAGCAGGTCCTGGCGAAAGCGGCCCGCGGCGACGGCCCGCTCGAGGTCGACGTTGGTCGCGGCCACGACCCGGACGTCGATCCGGCGCGGCTCGTTCTCGCCCAGGCGACGGACTTCGCGCTCCTGCAGCACGCGCAGCAGCTTGACCTGGGTCTGGGGCGGCAGCTCGCCGACCTCGTCCAGGAAGAGGGTCCCCCCGGCGGCGGCCTCGAACAAGCCGACGCGCTCGCGGGTCGCGCCCGTGAACGCTCCCTTGGCGTGGCCGAAGAGCTCGCTCTCGATCAGGTTCTCCGCGACCGCCCCGCAGTTGAGCGCGACCCATGGGCGCGCCGTGCGGCTCGAGGCGTCGTGAATCAGCTGCGCCAGGCGCTCCTTGCCGACCCCGCTCTCGCCGGTGATCAACACCGTGCTGTCCACCCGCGCCACCCGCTGGGCCAGACCGACCACCTTGCGCATGGCCTCGCTGCGCGCGACCAGCCCCTCGACCTCGCCCGGCTCCTCGGGCTCCCGCGCGCGACGAGCCTTGCTCAGCTTGCGCTCCGCCTTGCGCAGGGAGCTGCACACCGAGCGCATGGCCTTGAGCAGGCAGCCCTCTTCGTAGAAGGGGAGCACGCCCTCGAGCTCGCGCGGCTCCCAGTCCTCCTTCGGGCGCGCCTCGAGCTGGCAGATCGCGTCGCCCCGCCCCACGCAGCGCTGCTCGAGCGCGTAGACCGGCGAGCCGTGGACCCGGGTCATGTAGCCCGAGGCGTAGCCGCTCAGGGTCCAGCAGGTGGGCTCTTCGCTGCGCCCGAGGTGGAGCAGGTGCTGCTCTGCCTCGTAGCTGTCGTGCCAGATCGCCGAGCCCTGCCCCGGCCCGCCCTGGTTGGCGAGGGGCTCGACCCGCACCAGGCCCTGGAGGGTGTGCAGCCGCCCGCCCGCGCGGCGCCACTCCGAGACGTCATCCCAGGGGAAGCCGCGCTCGAGCGCCTCGGCCGAGCGCCAGCCGTGAGAGAAGCCGAAGCGCGTCAGCACCCCGCGGGCGGCCGCCAGCCCGAGCAGCTCGACCAGCTGCTTGCGGAGCAGGCCGAGGGCGACGGCGTCGAAGATCAGCGCTCGCTGCCGCGCGAAGCGCAGGCGCCCCCCGACGGGGTCCACCTCCAGCAGCTCGTCGAGGTCGAGGTCGTGGGCGCGCATGGGCTCTCCTTCGCGGGGCAGCGCCGTCTCTCGTGAGGCAGCGCTGCGCGCTCGCTGCGATCGATCGATCGATCGGGTCGTTCATATTGATCTGCTTGTTACGCAGTGACAAGGCTTAGGTCACCTTTGGGTTGGCCTGCGCTTCGCAATTGGTTGAGCACCACCCAACGAAGGAGATCCCCATGAACCTCTCGACCCTGACCAAGGCTCGCCCTGACGCCGCCCTGCTCCTGATCCGCCTGATGGTCGGCGTGGTCTTCGTGTTCCACGGCTCTCAGAAGGCCTTCGGCGCCTTCGGCGGGCCCGGGATCGAGGGCTTCGCCGGCTGGCTCGGCAGCATGGGCTTCCCCCTGCCGACCCTCAACGCCTACCTGGCGGCGGGGACCGAGCTGCTGGGCGGGATCGCGCTCTTGACGGGCGTCGGGCTGCGCCTGATCTCGCTGCCCCTCGTGTTCACGATGTTGGTCGCCGCGATCTCGGTCCACTGGGGCAGCTTCAGCGCCCAGGCCAACGGCATGGAGTACCCGCTCACCCTCGCCGCGGTCGTGGCCGGCCTCGGCCTGGCCGGCCCGGGGCGCTACTCGCTGAGCGCCCTCCTCCCGACCCCCCGCCTCTCGCGCGAGGAGGCCTCCGAGCCGAATCCGGCCCGAGAGCTGACCACCGCTGCTTGAGGCCGTCGTCGATCGCATCGATCGCCCGATCACTCGAAGTGGTCGGTCGATTCGATCGACATGCGCCCTAAGTCAATGTTTCTCAGACCAAGGAGGTCGGTCCGAATCTTGCAATTCATTCGTCAGCCAAACCCAGAAGGAGAACCCCATGATCGTCGCCGTCGCCGGAGCCACTGCCGCCTACACCCTCTTCCTCGCCTCGGCGCTCGCCTTTCACGAGCACGAGCACGACCACGAGGCCCAAGGGTGAGCCGCACCCTCGCTGCCTTCGCCCTCCTCTTCCTGCTGGCCGCCCCGGCGGCGGCCTTGGAGGCGAGCGTCCGAAGCGCTGCCCAGGACATCACCCCCGCCCGCGCCCCCACGATCTCGCTGGAGGCCCCGATCGAGCTCGCGGAGCTCGAGCTGCACCGCCGCCTGAGCGAGTGCGTCCTCCTGCGGGGTGCCCCTGACTACCTGCGCCTCCAGGACGTGGCCAGCGCCGAGCTCGAGCTGCGCTTCGCGATCCACCCCAAGCTCTGGTTCGAGATCGGGAGCGACCTCGACGCCGAGCTGCCCCGCCTCGACGCGGTCGACGGGGACACCTACTTCAGCGCCGGCTTCGAGCTCCTCGTCGACGAGCGCCTCTCGATCTACGTGGAGGACTTCCAGCCCGCGAGCGCCTTCACCGGCGGAGGCACCTTCCGCATGGACGAAGACGAGCACCCGCCCAGCTACTCCTGGGACGGACACCAGCTGGCGCTCGGCTTGCGCTACCAGCTCCACGCGCGCGTCCGCTTCGAGGGCGCGGGCGTGCTCTACGCCCTCTCGCCGCGCCAGCGCAGCGGGGGTCTCGGCGGCTACGCCAACGTGAGCTTCGACTATTAGGTGTCGCTGCCGATCAGCCCAAGCTGAGACGAACGGGCAGATCTTGCCCACGCGACCTCTCTGAGTTCACGCATTTCAACGCCGCCAAGCCACTTGGCAACGGCCCGCTGCTTGCCTACTCCCTGGCGTGACGATCCCCCGCCGCTTCCTCCCGGGCCACTGCCACGCGGTCTCCCGCCGCTGCGCCGAGCGGCGCTTCTACGTCCGCCCGACCCTCGAGACCATGCACCTCCTGCTCTACG
>CALDQK010000356.1 GCA_937911525.1 uncultured bacterium | reverse complement strand
GGTGCGCAGCATCAGAAGAAGAAGAAGAATAAGAAGGATGATGATCATCATCATGCGGTCGGCCCAGGCCTCGGCGGAGCAGGCCTCGGCGGAGGCCCGCGGAGCAGCGCGCAGGCCGCGCCGGGCTGGAGCTCCCAGGGGCCGAGCTCTGCGCGCCGCAGCTCCGCGGGCGCGAACACGTCGGCGCCGCAGGCCGCGCAGCCGGCCTGGCCGAGGACGCACTCGGCGTGGGCCACCGCGCGGCAGGTCAGGCAGGTCAGCTGGCTGCGGGCCGGGAGGTGGGCGTCGTGGCAAAAGGGGCAGCGGACGCTCATGAGCGCTCCTTGACGCGCGGCAGGCTGAGGCAGAAGCAGGCCCCGCGCTCGCTGGGGCGGAGGACCAGGTCGCCGCCTTGAGCCCGCGCCTGGGCGCGCGCGATCGCCAGGCCGAGGCCGGCCCCGCCGACCTCGCGCGGGACGCCTTGGCTGCGAGCGAAGCGCTGGAAGATCTGCTCGCGCTCGCGCGGCGGGACCCCGGGGCCCTGGTCGGCGACCTCGATCTCGACGCCGAGGGGGGTGGTCCGCGCGCGGACGTCGATCCGGTGGGTCTCGCCCTTGCCATACTTGGCCGCGTTGTCGATCAGGTTCGCGATCACTTGGCGGAAGGCCTCGCGGTCGGCGCGGACCGCGGGCAGGTCGTCCTCGCCCAGGTCCAGCTCGAGCTCGAAGCCTTGCGCCTCCAGGCGAGGGCGGAAGCGCTCCGCGATCTCGACCACCAGCGGCCCGGGCTCGAGGTCCTCGGGGTTGACCTGCAGAGCGCCGCCCTCCAGGCGGGCCGCCTCCAGCACGTTCTGGACGAGGCGCCCCAGGCGCTCGGACTCGTCGAGCATCGAGGCGTAGTACTCCCGCCGCTTGGCCTCGTCGGGGACGAGGCCTTCGTGGAGCAGCTCGGCCAGGGCCCGCACCCCGGTCAGGGGGGCCTTGAGCTCGTGGGTCAGGGCGGCCACGAAGTCGGCGCGCTGCTGGGCCAGGCGGCGCTCAGCGCGCGCGGCGAAGAGGAGCAGGAGCGAGCCCGTGCCGAGCACGCCCAGCGCGAGCAGGAGCGCGCCGTCGAGGAGCATCCGGCTCTCGGCGAGCGCGGCGTCGGCCGAGAAGGGCTCGCCGCGGTCGACCAGGGCCAGGCTGGCGAGGGGGGCCGCGAGGCGGACGCCGTTGGGCCCAGCCTGCTCGGCGGGGACCACCGCGAGGGTGGCGCTGAGGGCGTACTGGCCCGCGCGGTTGACGTTGGTCCGCAGGCGGGCGGAGATCTCCGAGGTCGGCGCGCTGGCCTCCTGCTGCTCGAGCGCCGGACCCAGCACACGCAGGCGCAGCTCCTCGAGGTCGACCACGAAGCCCTGATTCCAGGCCTCGTCGCCGACCTCGACCTGGCGCAGCGCCACGAGGAAGCGGGGCCAGCCGGCCTCGTCCACGGCGTCCGCGGCCCACTCGAAGGGATACTCGCGCACGATCAGGGCGTCGTCGCTGGGCTCGGCCTGCTTGTATTGCCCTACGTTCTTGCCCACTCGCTGCTGGGAGTCGGACCAGGCGTCCGCCAGCTCGGCGGGGCTGCAGCCTTGGAAGGTGGCCAGGGTCTCGGCGGGGCGGCGGTTGGCCCAGGCCACGTAGCGGTCGACCCGCTCGACGCGAAGCGGCGCCTCGGCCGGGGCCCGCACGGCGTGCGCCAGCACCGGCGAGTGGGAGAGCTCGGCCAGGTTGCTCTTGCACACCAGCCGGTAGTCGTCGTTGGCCTGGAGCGAGGGGGCCGGCAGGCGCGGGGAGCGCGCGCCGCGCACGCTCTGCTGGGGGGTCTCCAGGGGCTGGAACAGGGCCGGGCTGTCGAGCTGCCCGCCGCGCAGCTCGAAGTAGAGCTCGACCAGGGGGTCTGTCGGGGCCGAGACCAGGGGCGAGGGCACCAGCGCGATCGTGTTGGCGACCAGGTCAGGCGGCACGTAGAGGGCCTGCCACTGGTAGTAGGGCCGCTGCGACTCGCGCAGGCGCAGCTCCTCGAGGCCGCCGGCGACCGCGTCTCGGACGGCCTCCAGCGCCTGGAGCCGGCCCTGGGCAGCGGTCTCGCGCAGCCTGGTGGCCTCGGCCTGGAGGCCCATTCGGCCGAGCTCGTAGAGCACGCCCACCGCGCCCACGAGCAGGCCGCCGAGGATCGCGAGCGCGATCAGCCGTCGCACGGGCGAATGCCCTCTCCCAGCTTCCAGCCCGAGCCGTGGACCGTGATCACTACCTGGGGGTCCTTGCGATCGCGCTCGATCTTCTTGCGCAGCTTGCCGATCGTGTTCTCGACCGTGCGCGTCACGACGCGGCTCCCGCTGGGGTAGCCCCACACCGAGGTCAGGAACTCCGAGCGCGACACGACCCGGTCGGGGTGCTCGGCCAGGTAGCGGAGGATCTCGACCTCCTTGGGCGTCAGCGACGCGTTCGCGCCGTCGAGGAGGCTCTCCTGGCGGTCGAGGTCGATCTCGAGGCCCTCGCCCTTGAGGTAGCGCAGCTTGGCGGTGCCGCCGCCCCAGTCGTGGCGGCGCAGGCAGGCGTCGACGCGAGCCAGGAGCTCACGCACCGAGAAGGGCTTGGTCACGTAGTCGTCGGCCCCGAGCGAGAGGCCGCGCACGCGGTCGTCTTCGCTGCCTCGCGCGGTCAGCATCAGGATCGGGGTCCGGTTGCCCTGCGAGCGTAGCTCGCGGCACACCTCGAAGCCCTCGACCCCGGGGAGCATCACGTCGAGCACGATCAAGTCGTAGCGGTGCTGGGTGGCTCGCCGGAGCGCCTCGCCGCCGTCCACGGTGTCGTCCACCTCGTGGCCCTGGCTGCGCAGCGCGTCCCGCACGGCGGTTCGGATCGTGGGCTCGTCCTCGACCAACAGGATTCGACGCGCGCTCACGGCTCCCCCCTTCCTTCGGCTTCCAACCTAGCGCTTTCAGCAGGCAAACGCCCTGCATCCGAGGTGCAACTTCCGCGGGGGAGGGAGGTGCAAGGCCGAAGCGGGACCCCCGGGACTGCGCCTCGTCTCTCCCCGTAGGCAGAGAGAGGAGCTCCATGAAGTCCGACCCCGTCCCGGCCCCACCACCCCTGCGGATCATCCCCGCGCGGCCAGGGGAGCCAAGCGAACCCAGCCGAGACGAGCCACGGCCCGCGGCCTCGATCACCGTCTCCCCGCCCACTCCTCCGCCGGGGAGAGCGGTGCGCGCGCTGGCGGTCGTGGGCTTGCTCGCGGGCGGCGCCCTGCTCGGGGCGCTCTACGAGCGGGTCGAGCAGGTTCAGCGCGAGGCCGAGCGGGCCAACGCAGCGATCGATCGGATCGAGGCCGGCTTCAGCGCTAGCGAGAGCGCGCAGACCTGGGACTGGCCCGCGTTCCTGACGGCGCCCGAGCAGAGCGTGGTCGCGCCCGCGCAGCTCGAGCCCGCCCCGCCCGAGCCCCGACCGATCCACCACGTGCGCGGGGCCGGCGAGGGCGAGTGGATGACCCTGCGAGCGGGGCTGCGCCAGTTCGAGGGGCGGGTCGTGTTCGACGTCGCTGGCGAGGCGCGCGGCTACCCAGACGGGACCCGGCTCGAGGTGGTCCTCGCGGGCGAGCACGGCGCCGAGGCCAGCCTGTTCCGCGTGCGAGTCGACGACGAGCGCTTCTCCGCCAGCCAGACCCTCCAGGGGCGAGAGCTGGTCCCCCAGCGCTACCGGGTCAAGCTGAGGCTAGACCTGGGGCAACAGCGCAAGCCGATCATGAACCACCTGCGTCGTGAGTTCGGTTTGCCGAGGGACGCCAAACTCCTCCTCCTCAGCGCCGCGCTGAGCTTCGGTGACGAGGGGCGCCAGCGCGCCGCCAAGCTCGAAGCCCGCAAGGAGCTGCTCCGGGTGACGCAGGACCTGCTCGCCGTCTGGCCTGAGGAGGACGCCGAGCCGAGCGCCTTCGTGGAGTTCAAGCAAGTGCTCGAGCGCGCCGCCGAGGGACAGCCGCGCTACCTGCTGGACCTCGTAGAGGAGGAGCGAGCGAGCCTCCAGCAAGCGATCCTGGAGGCGCGCTTCGGCGTCCGCGACCGGGTCCTCCTCGGGCCGACCGGAAGCGCGCGCCTGAAGAGCGCGCGCCTGCGGATCAACGACCTGATGTTCAGCTTGCTCGTGATCGGCTCCGGCTGCTGAACGAATCCACCAACCCCCGAGTGCAAAGGGCCGGCTCCCGCAGGGGAGCCGGCCCGCTTCGATTCGGATCCGGCCTTCTTAGACCAGCGAGGCGAAGATCGAGTGCAGCTCGACGTCGTCCTGGACGCGGCGCTGGACCTCGCTGAGGAACTCGTCGTGGCGGGTCTTGAGGTCGCGCATCATCGCGCTGAGGTGGCTGGTGCCGGCCTCGCGCTCGCGCGCGTCGATCGTCTCCAGCTCGCTGCGGAGCTTCTCGCCGACCTCGGCGCCGGGCGCCCCGTAGACGAACTCGGGGTCGAGCAGCTTGAACACCGAGCGGCTCTCATAGCCGAGCTCGACGGCGAGCCGGTCGAGGATCTCGGTCGACACGCGCAGGTTTCCCTCCAGCAGCGAGCGTGTCCGCTTCTTGCTCGCGTCGTCGGCGCCCTTCATGAAGTGGCCCTGCTCCAGCTCCTTGAGCATGTCCTGGGACCAGACTCGCTTCTCCTGGATCAGGCACACCTGCTCCAGCAGGGCGCAGCGGGTCTCGAGCTCGCGGATATGGCGTGCATCACTCATACCTCGATCCTAACGAGGCGATGGCCGTGGGAGTAGGGAAGAGGCAGTCGTCGGAGTCGGACTCGTCCCCCGGTCTCTGGTGTCGGAGTCGGTCTTCGGACTCGGTCGTCGGAGTCGGTCTTCGGACTCGGTCGTCGGGCTCGGACGTCGGACTCGGTCGTCGGGCTCGGACGTCGGGCTCGGTCGTCGGCCTCGGTCGTCGGACTCGGTCGTCGGACTCGGTCGTCGGACTCGGTCGTCGGACTCGGTCGTCGGGCTCGGTCGTCGGCCTCGGCCGTCGGACTCGGCCGTCGGCCTCGGTCACGCTCCAGGGTCGTCGACCCTCGGTCTCCCCAGGCTCCTGGGCTCCCGGGGCTCCCGCGGCCCTGCTACGCTACGCACCGTGAAGAGCGTCGTCCCCGCCCGCTACTGGCACCCACTCAGCGACGGCCGCCTCCAGTGCGACCTCTGCCCGCGCTACTGCCGACCCCGCCCCGGTCAGCGCGGCCTCTGCTACGTGCGCGAGAACGTCGACGGCGCCATGGTCCTCACGACCTACGGGCGGAGCAGCGGCTTCTGCGTCGACCCCATCGAGAAGAAGCCCCTCGATCACTTCTACCCGGGCAGCTCGGTGCTCAGCTTCGGGACCGCCGGGTGCAACCTGACCTGCTCCTTCTGCCAGAACTGGAGCATCAGCAAGTCGCGCCAAATGGACACCCTGGCTGCCGAGGCCAGCCCGGAGGCGATCGCGGCCAAGGCGGTCGAGCTGGGCTGCAAGAGCGTGGCCTACACCTACAACGACCCGGTGATCTTCCTCGAGTATGCGGTCGACACCGCGGCCGCCTGCCGCGCGCGCGGCGTCAAGAACGTGGCCGTCACGGCGGGCTACATCACGGCCGAGGCGCGCCCGGAGTTCTTCGGCGCGATGGACGCCGCCAACGTCGACCTCAAGGCCTTCAGCGAAGAGTTCTACCAGCGCCACTGCACGGGCCAGCTCGAGCCGGTCAAGGAGACGCTCCGCTACGTGGTGCGCGAGACCGACACCTGGCTCGAGGTCACCGTGCTCTTGATCCCCGGTGAGAACGACGGCGAGGACGAGCTGAAGCGCATGTCCGCCTGGCTGGTCGAAGAGCTCGGTCCAGGCGTCCCGCTCCACTTCTCGGCCTTTCATCCCGACTTCCGCATGGACGAGAAGCCGCGCACGCCGCCCGAGACGCTGCGGCGCGCCCAGCGCATCGCCAAGGAGGCGGGGATCCATCACGTCTACCTGGGCAACGTGTTCGACAAGGAGCACTCGAGCACTTACTGCGCCGGCTGCGGCGAGCTGCTCATCGAGCGCGAGTGGTACGAGCTCGGGGCCTACCGGCTCGACGGCAGCTCCTG